>NZ_JANQDJ010000009.1:0-167707 GCF_029891685.1 Umezakia ovalisporum Ak1311
TAAAGCTTTTAAGGGTAGAAGTTCAAAAATACTCAGAGAAGAATTTCCAGAACTAAAGAGGCTGCCGTCTTTGTGGACTAGGAGTTACTTTTTTGATACTTCTGGTAAAGTTAGCACATCTAAAGTAATGGATTATATTAATGATCCACATCATGATAGACATTGAATGCAGATAAATCTGCTTGAGTCGGTTTTTCACCCCGGTTTAAAAACACGGGGCTACCAACCTCCCATATTATTTACGTGTGTACTTCATGAGACACACCAAAAGGCTTTATATTCACATTGATGAGGAGATGTCATCACACAAGCCCCCATCTTCCTCACTGACCTCGGAACTGTTCTGGAGATAATTCCGCACCCAATCACAATTGCGCTGTATTAAAGAGTCTAAATCTAAATCCCAGATTTTAATGGTGTTGTCCCCACTCCCAGAAGCCAAGGTTTTGCCGTCGGGGCTGATAATGACGCTCCGAACCCAGCTATTATGCCCCTCCAGGGTGCGGATTAGGTCTCCCCAGTTACGAATTAACGCCTCATGGACTACTTCCACTGTTTCTTGTGCGGTGACGTTACGACTAGTCACCACTAACCGCGCATCTGCCAATTCTTTGACTAACAACCAACTTTCTTCCCCCATTTCTGCTTTCACTGCTATGCGTCTTGTGTCTTCCGCTCCCTCCCCTGGGCGTACTAGTTGAATAAAAATCCGCTGGACTTTTTCTTTTTGTGCTGCTGTCAAGTTGCCATATTTCTCATCTGCATAGCGAGCTAATGCTCCCTCTACTTCCCCAATTGCTTCATAAATGCTGTGAGTTAATTGTTTACCCAGGCGCTGGTTCCACAACTGTGTTAGGGCAAACTCTAGTAATGGTAAATTTCCTGGCTGGTCTGCTACATCATCTAAAATTCTTTCTACTAGTCCCCCCTCAAAGGATACTCCTAATTTCTCAGCCGGTTTGGTAATCACCTGTGTGAGTTCCTCCCGGTTCATGGCGGCAATTTTCAGGTCAGCATTTTGCAAAACATCGGCAAAGGGACGATAGGATAGAGCATTGGCCAGGAAGTCCGCCCGCATGGTGGTGACTAAAACCATCTGGGAACTAGGTTTTGTTAAACTAGCTAGTAGGCAATCTAAAAACTGATGGCGAATTTCTTGCTGGGGACATAGGGTATAAATTTCTTCAAATTGGTCTGCTATGAGTAACACCCGATGAGTCGGGTGGTTCTGCTGAATTTGGGCGAAAACATCGGATAAACTGATGGTGCCTTGTTCTAGGTATGTGGCTAAGGTGCGCCCTTGGGCTATTTTTTCTGTGGCGTTTAATTCTGGGGTATAAAGTGGAACTAATGCTAATGCTAGCTCACGGAATGGCTCCGAACCAGGGCGAAAGTGGGTAAATTGCCAATGACCTTGTTTTTGTAACCTAGGTACTAATCCCGCTAAAACTACTGAGGATTTACCGCTACCTGATGCACCCAGTAAGGGGATAAATTTACGGGTTTGTGTAGCAGTGTACAGTTGTTCAATAAATATTTCCCGCCCAAAGAAAAAATCTGCTTCCTCTGGTCCAAAGTGAAATAAGCCTTGATAGGGACAAGGGAGATGGTCATCATCTGGGCTGGATGGCCTTGGGGGGTTGACTTGTTCTCTGTAGTAGAAGTAGTTGTAAATAACATTATGTTCTCCAACCACAGCACTTTTGACTTCTTGTTCAAAGGGTGAATGATATTGAGAACTTGTTTGATCCACTGAATTACTCGACTTTTAAGTAAATATAGTTAGGTAAATGTATTGTTCTGTGTGTTGTCATCCCCTATTTGCGCCCCCTTCACTTCTCCTTGAAAGACCGTATTATACTTAGATGCTGTCGGTTCTTCAGCTTCTCCCTGGTTCAGTAATTTTTTTGCTAACTCGATAATTTTATCATCCTGCTGTGCACTCAAATTAGTTAACTCTTCTTTGAGTAATTCCTTAAATGCTGGTGATTCTAGCTTTTTCTCGTACTTGTCTATAATATTACTATCATCTTCTTTACCCTGGTCAGCAAACCTCTTTTTAATTAAGGTTTTTAACCCTTCATAGGTATCTCTAACTGCTTTCTCAGCAGTATCTTTACTAGCAGCCACAGCACCGGCGCTTAAAGCAGCAATAATCATAGAAATAGGGTCCATGTTTCATCCTTAATTACTTTTATGGGAGAAAATAGTTAATAACGGAGAATGGGAAGAATGTCAGATATTAATGACTTTAAAGAGTTAACGATTTGGCAAAAAGGCATGGATATCACTGAATGAAAGATGCTATTTCCTAACTAAACTTTTTCCCAAAGATGAGTTATGTGCTATGGTTCAACAAATCAGAAGAAGTGCAGTATTTATTCCAGCTAATATAGCTGAAGGATATGGAGGACGATATAAAGGAGAATATGTAAGATTTCTAAACATAGCCCAAGGGTCAGTTAATGAATTAGAAACCCACCTAATTTTATCAGAGCATGTAGGATTATGCACAGAAAAAGATAATGATTCTTAACTTCTTAAAAGAGGAAAGCCCAATGATTATTAGTATTATTAAAAAAATCGAAAATTAAAATTTTTTCCACCTGTTCCCCATTCCCCATTTTCCGTTCCCTCTTCCCTCAAGTAAAACCGACAATGGATTTTTACCAAGCAATTCGTCCAGTATTGTTTAATGTCATCAAGGCTGACCCAGAGTGGTTACATCAGCAAACTATTAGTACTTTAAGCTGGCTTTCACACACTAGCAACCCTTCTGCTCACTGGGTTAATCAACGTTTACAGCAGTCCTTTTGTCTGCAAGACCCACGCTTAGAACAAAATTTATGGGGGCTAAGGTTTCCCAACCCTTTGGGGTTAGCAGCGGGTTTTGATAAGGATGGGGTGGGGCTAAAAATTTGGTCTAGTCTGGGTTTTGGTTTTGCAGAATTAGGAACTGTGACTTTTGTACCCCAACCAGGAAACCCCCGTCCGCGGTTATTTCGCTTACCATTGGATCAAGCTGCTCTCAATCGCATGGGCTTTAATAATAGTGGTGCTGCAGCAATGGCTACCAGACTAAGCACAGATTACCAAGATTTAGGGCGAACAATTCCCGTAGGGATAAATTTAGGCAAATCCAAGGTGACACCCCTAGAGGAAGCAGCGAAAGACTATCTTGATAGTTTTCGCTTACTCAAGGACTTGGGTGACTATTTTGTGGTTAATGTTTCTTCTCCCAATACTCCAGGGTTGCGATCGCTGCAAGATGCTGTGATGCTCGGTTCTATTTTAGATTTATTACAGCAAGAAAATTCTTCACAAAAGCCTATGCTTGTGAAAATTGCACCAGATTTAGAATGGGAAGCCATTGACGATATTATTACCTTAGCCAAAACTTACCAACTAGCAGGAATTATTGCCACCAACACAACTATCCGACGTGAAGGATTGAAAACTCAAGTAATTGACCAAACAGGTAAATCACCCCAGGAAGAACCAGGTGGAATTAGCGGTGCGCCATTACGCCAGCGCTCTACAGAAGTAATTCGGTTTATTTGGCAGCAAACCCAAGGTAAAATCCCCATTATTGGTGTTGGTGGCATTTTTACCCCTGAAGACGCTTGGGAAAAAATCACTGCTGGTGCAAGTTTAATACAAGTATATACAGGGTGGATTTACCAAGGCCCGATGATGGTACGCCGAATTCTTGCAGGTTTACTTTTACAACTGGAAAAAAATCAGTTCAATTCCATCACGGAAGCCCTAGGTAGGGACGTAAAAAAATAATTTTTAGTCTTCTTCCACCGGAAAAAACTCCTTAGTTTTTTCTGAGTACATCCAGGCGATACCATCAGGGTCTTTGTTACGACACCACTCTGAAAAATCTGGGTCATTACGGCGTTTGTACACTGTGCTGGAATAAACATTTAGCCGCTTGGCTAGTTCTGACTGAATCAGAGAACCAAAAAGTAACTGCTGTTCTAGGGATTGCTTAACCTTCTGGTGGGGTGGTGGTGGTGCTTCGCTTTGGGGTGCTGACTCCACAGGCTGGGGTGGTGGTGGTGCTAAAAGAGATTGCTTTTGCCACTGTGCTTCCCCCAATGTCGCAGTTGTATTCAATGGTTGAGTAGAAAGTTCTTCCGGCGGTTCACTGCTATCAAAGATATCCCCAAGAGTACTGGCAGTTATAAAGTAATAAACCTCACCTCCTTCTTGTGTCTTCTGGATATAACCACCAAATTCATTAGCCTTAGCATCTAAGTACCGTTTTGCCGTTGTTCCAGACAAATAGCCTTTCATGGCTAAATCCATGGGGGTAATCTTACCTTGATTTTCCCGAATCATTTCATGGAAAACGGGATCAACTTGCCCACACCACTTTTGCCATTGGTATTGTTGCCAAAGTTGAAAAATAATCACTAGCACCAAGACTGCCAGTAAAACTTTCCACGTAGCAACCAGGAAAATGATCAAAAACGAGATTGGCAAAATTAAAACGAGAAAACCTTTTCCGTTGCTTTCGATTATTTTTTCGCTCATGCCGATTATTGCCAATTGGAATTTTTGGAAAATAATACTATTATCTTGGCAAAAATTTGCACATTTTTTTGTATCCTTTGGCAAAGTTACAGCAAAATCACCGAAAAAAACAAGGGGGGGGGAAATACCGCTACCTATTGTTACATTCTTTCCCCTTATCCCCTCGGCAAAAAACTATCCTTGCAACTGACACAGCAATAAACCAAACCACTCATTAGCATCAGTCCATACTTGGAGTGGTACTAAACCCTGTGCAGTAAGTTGCTGTGTCATGGTGTTGAGTTGAAATTTACGAGAAATTTCAGTGCGGATAGTTTCCCCCGGAGCAAAATTAACCTGAACATTGAGAGCGCCTAATTCCACGGTCTGCCATTGCAAACTGCGTAAATGCATTTCTATTTGATGGTCTGTTTCGTTATAAAACGCCCAGTGTTCAAACTGCGTCGTGTCAAAATTACCGTCAAATCGGCGATTGAGATGTGTCAAAATATTGAGGTTAAAGGTTGCCGTCACACCTTGGCTATCGTTATAAGCTGGTTCCAAGATATGTTTTGGCTTTTGTAAATCTATGCCCAACAAGAAATATTCACCTACTTGCAGAGAATTTGTAATTTCAGACAAAAAGACATTACACTCTTCGGGGTGCAGATTACCTAAAGTACTGCCGATAAAAACAATGATCCGACTGGGTAATTGGGATGGTAGGATTTTTCCAAGGGCCAATTCATAAGTCCCTGCAAGAGCATGAACTTCCAAAGAAGGATAATCTGCCAACAGCTGCCTAGCACTACTTTCTAATATCCCCGCACTCACATCAATGGGTACATACACCATGGGGTAGCCTAGTTGCTGGTACGCATCTAGTATAATTCTGGTTTTGGTGGAGCTACCACTACCCAATTCTACCAACTCACAAGGTCCGGTGATTCTGGCAATTTCACCGGCGCACTGCTGTAAAATTTTCGTTTCTGTACGTGTTACGTAATATTCTGGTAATTCACAAATTTGCTCAAACAGCTCAGACCCAAGATCATCATAAAAGTACCAGGGAGTCAGGGTTTTGGGTGTTGCAGTTAATCCCTTAATCACATCAGTTCCAGCACCAGACCTAACCATTTCATCCGTTGCAGTCAAACCCTGGATTTGCAAGCGTTCTTTAATGCTTTTTGGGTAACTAATTTTGCTGCTAGAAGCTTTGTATATCGACATTCAACCTCCATCGTGTATTGTTACACCAATTTTTAATTGGTCATTAACAAAGAAAACATCCATCGCCTTCTTGAGACGAATAAACTTGACTTTAGCCAGTGAAACACATAGCCAGATATCATAACATCACGTCTGAGCTAGGTTAATCAAGTTTTCAACCAATCTCTAAGGATTTTCTCATGGAAACCTCTTTGAATATTTTTTTTACTCTTGACTAGCAGCACAGCGAAACCCTGCGAAAATTTGGTTGACCCTGGGATAATACCAGTTACGAAAACTAGTACGTAATCCCCAAGGAAGTGTAGCCCAACTCCCGCCTTTTAAAACACGGTGCTTGCGGTCAAAATAAACTTGGGAATAACCCATGTAAGGGTAGCTCTGGAAACCAGAGTAACCATGAAAATACGTAGCAGTCCATTCCCAAACATTACCTAGAGTGTCGTATAAACCATAGGCACTTTGTCCGGCTGGGTAGGCATCCACTGGTGTAGTATCACCAATCAAGCCACCGCAATTACACCGTTGGGATGTTGGTAATTCATCCCCCCAAGCATAGATGCGATGACTATGAGCTTGAGCATCCCAACTTGCCGCTTTTTCCCACTCAGCCTCTGTAGGTAGCCGTTTACCCACAAATCGGGAATATGCTTCTGCTTCATAGCAACTCACCCCACAAACTGGATGATTATCCCTCTGGGGATGACCAGACCAGTAAAGTGGTTTAATCACCTGGTGGGTTTGTCGCCATTGCCATCCAGCTTCTGACCACCACTGAGGATTGTCGTAGCCTCCAGCCTCCATAAATAAACGATACTGTCCACAAGTCACGGGATATCGGTCAATATAATAGGCATCTAAATATACTTTATGTGCAGGGCGCTCATTATCCAAAGCAGATATATGGTCATTTCCCTGTTCAAATTCACCAGATGGGATGAGAATCATCTCGCTGATATTGCTGGGTAAGGACACAGAACCAATATTTGCCCCGGTCCCTTGGGTATTCCCTTGTTTCCACTTAATCAATTCCAGCACCAAGCTAATAATTTCACAGTGTTGACTTTCGTGCTGAACTAAAAAGCGCCACAGAAGTTCTTCTTGTTCAATATCAACGATTTCTAGACGCTGCAATACCTGCTGTCTAATTGTATTCAGGTGATTAAGTGTTTGCTCTAGAGAAGGTAACTGGACACGTTTTGATTTAGGTAAACCATCAGCTGCATATAACTTGCGATATTGTGGGAACCCACAAGGTAAACCCGCGCTGTGTTCTAGTAACCATAAAGACTCTGTATAACCAATATGTCCTAGATGCCATCCCACGGGACTAAAATCACCATGAGGCTGACTACAAAATGTAGATTCATCCATACCCTGAAAGAGGTTTTGGGTTTTGAGGCGACATTCCACCAAGGCATTAAAAATAGCTTCTTTGACGCTAGATTGATTTAATCTGGATATCACGGTCTTCTCCCACACTGATAATGCTATTTTCTGGACAAGCAGTCCAATTACCAGTAAATAACGGTTCAGAAGCAATAATCACAGATTGAGGAAATTTTAGGTCATCTTTGAGCCAATACAGCGATGGCCCAGGGGTAGTGCTAGAAAAGCGCGAAGCAATTAAACCATGACCATCACTAAAGACTATGTTGGCGCAAACTCTGACTTCATGGAGTTTTGCCATTTGTAATAAAATCACTAGGGTATTGTGTAAAGCATCTTCTGCAAATATCTGTTGATTGATTTCACCCTGAGACAGTAGCAGGGCGAAAATATGCTCTGAATCAGTACTACCATTAATGTAGTCGTAACAGTCAGGAGTTAATTGATTACGGATTTTTCGGTATAGTGATGGGCGGAAGTTCTCAATATATCCGTTGTGAATAAATAGCTGTTGTTCGTGGTGGAAGGGCTGACAATTGGCAAAATCTAAAGCTTGTCCCGGTGTGGCGCTGCGAACATAACCTAGTATACATTGAGATTCCACATAACGGCTCAGATGAGGCAGGTTTAAATCGTTCCAGATGGGTAGGGTATTTTTGTAGGTAAATGGGGGGGTATGTTTTTGGTGATGATACCAACCTATACCAAAGCCATCAGCATTTACAACCCCAGAGGTCATTTCTCGGGGTTGGTAACTCTGAACTATTAAGGAATGTTCAGGTTTATATAGTATATCTTCTAGGGTGACGGGTTGACCCAGGTAGGCAAGTAAGCGGCACATAGGGTAAATTTACTGTATAACAGCTAATTTTGCTCTATTTTATCCCGTCGGTTAGAGAAGTTCCGCCGAAAAGTATCTACCGATGTACATTAATGTGCATTGTGCTATTTACTATCTACTCAGCTGATAAAGTCGCGAATTAATTAAACGCCAAAGTTCACCAATGACAAGCACTATGGATGTGCCCCCAACTACACCCACCCAGTCCATGAAAGACAAAGGTATTGTTCTAAATATGCTACCACCAAACTGAATAATCAATATCTGTCCCACAAAAATAGTGATAGCGATGGCCACAAATGCTTTATTCTTACACCACCCCGTAAAGGCGGACTGACTTAATCCCAAGCATCGAGCATTAAACAAGTTCCAGAATTGTAACATTACAAATACAGCGAAGAACACAGAAAGCTCATAAGCAGTAATATTTCCATCTTCACGGATGTGATATAAAAAGCCAATGGAAAAAATTAAGAAACCTAACCCCGTAGCTAAAATATTCTTTGCCATTGCAGTATTGACAATAAACGCTTCTGGATGACGAGGAGCTTGCTTCATAACCATCCCATTAGGTGGTTCTGTAGCCAAAGCCAAAGCTGCAAAAGTATCCATAATCAAATTCACCCATAGCATTTGAGTGACAGTTAGAGGTAAGGCTACGCCAATAAATGGTCCAAGTAAAGCAATTCCCAAGGCGACAACGTTAATGGTTAATTGAAACACAATGAAACGTTGGATATTCTGATAAAGTGAACGCCCCCAAACAATCGCATTGACAATACTGCGGAAAGAGTCATCCAGCAAAATAATGTCGCTTGCTTCTTTAGCGATCGCTGTTCCGCTACCCATCGCTAAACCTACTTGAGCTTGCTTAAGTCAACATTACCTGGTATCTACCTATTCACAGAACCAGGAATTAATCCCAGAGCATAGCCTAAAGTAAGTCCAACTGAGAAAATAACTAGTCTGATTGAAATGCGATCGCAGCCAAGGTGTTACTTCCGCTCAAGCCAAACATCTGGGCTTGAGTCAACAATTTAACAATAGTTTTGTGGTTTTTGCCCAGTTGGGAACAGTGGTATTTGTCAAACTTGAAACTCCGTTAACCTAAAAGTATGGATATTCTAGTTTCAACCATTACATACTATTTATGACAAAGGTCTGTTGGGGTTTCTTGGGTCAGGGTTAAACCGTGATAGACCTTTTCAATAAAGTTCCATGGCCGGACTCCTCTTAGAAGTCGGTGATATTTTGGGACTAATAGCGAATCCGTGGGTCAATATAGGCGTTGAGAATGTCAATTAATATGCTCGCAGTAACCACAATTGCCCCAAAAAATACTAATATTCCCTGAACTGTGGGATAATCACGGTCAGAAATAGCTTGATAGAGACGATTTGCTAAACCAGGCCAGGAAAATGTTACCTCGGTTAAAATTGCACCTCCCAGCAGAGAAGCAAAAGTCAATCCTAACACTGTAATTACTGGGATGAGGGCATTTTTTAGGGCATGGGAAACTAAAATTTTATTTTCATTAATTCCTCTAGCTCTAGCGGCTTCCACATAGTCTGCTTTGAGAGTTTGTTTAAGATTTACCCGAACAATGCGCTCAAAAATGCCACTGAGCAATATTCCCAAGGTCAGACTCGGTAGAGTTAAATGGTGCAAAGATATGAAAAACTGAGTAAAATTACCGATGAGCAAACTATCTATAGTATATAGCCCAGTGATAGACACAGGACTGGGGAGATGAGGAGGAAAACGGTTGGAAGTAGGAAACCAACCTAATTGTACAGAAAAAATCAACTGTAACAGCATTCCCGCCCAAAACATCGGCAGTGCGTAAGTAATAATACCGAATAATCGACCACCAATATCAAAGTAAGTACCCGGACGAGAAGCAGAAAGAGTCCCGGCGACAATACCTACAATCAGCGCCACCGTCATACTGCATACCGCTAACTCCACAGTGGCGGGGAAATATTGCCCAATAATTTCCCACACATCCTGTCCCCGACTAGTTATGGAAGTTCCTAAATCAAAGCGCAGTAAATTAAGTAAATAATTCCCATACTGTAACCACAAAGGAAGATTTAAACCCAGCTGTTGGCGTAACTCCTCCTTAGCAGCTTCCGGCGCACGTCCCCCCAGAATTGCATCTGCTGGGTCTCCCGGCGCAGCTCGAAGTAATAAAAAAACAATAGTAATAATAGTTAATAGTTGCAGGGGTGCGAGCAGTAACCGAGAAGCGATGTAATATTTTAAAGCCTGAGAACGAGACATATTTTCATCTGTAATTGTTAAGAAGATATTTAATAGCCGGGTTAGCCCAGCTATATAAATCAGTTCATATCAGCTAAAACGATGATGGGGTGGGCATACTGACGGACATAATCACAAATCACCCTTTTATTGCTTGCTGATAGTTTGATAAACTAAGTTTTGGGTAGGGTCAAGTTGAACATTATTCACACCCTTGTGAGCAAATATATAATCTTTGGTTTGCCATAAAGGAATATAAGGCACATCATTAGCCACTTGCTTTTGAATCTCTATCAAAACTTGCTCACGGGCTGTGGGATTTTGCTCTTGGCGTTGTTGAGCAATTAATGTATTCATAGCCTCGCTGTAGTAAAATGAACCCTGATTTTTACTACCTCCATCTTGGCAGCCTTGAGCATTAGACCCTACTTGACAAGATAAAAATGGCTGCACATAATTATCCGGGTCTAAAAAGTCTGGATACCAATCAACCAAAGCTGCCGGATATATCCCCTTAGAAATATCTTTAAAGAATGTAGCACTTTCTACAGTACTAATTTCTATTTGCAGTAATCCGCCCATTTTTTCGTCAGCCAGAGATTTAAGTGTTTGTGCTGCCAAGCTGCGGTTAGCTGAACTAGAAGGATACCAAATTTGTACTTTGGCGGGATTTTCTGGAGAGAAACCAGCACTTGTTAATAATTCTTTAGCCTGATCAAAGTTAGCATCCCCATATTTATCCTTAAAAAATGGCTGGGAAACATTGAAAGTAGTGGGAATCATGCTATAAAGCGGTTCTCCTTGACCAAATAAAACCCGTTCATTAATTAGTGAACGGTCGATCATCGCCGCCATCGCTCCTCGCACTTCTGGTTGATCTAAAGGTTGCTGATTTCGGTTTAACACCATATAAGTTACAACACTACCCTCAGCAGTAATTGTTTGCCAATCTCCTTTTTTCCCCCCTGCTTCTAAGGTGCGAATTTGATCTGGTTGTAGAGACAGATAAGCTACATCCACTGCACCTGTACGGAAAGCATTAAACAAATTCACTGGACTTGTCTGTATTTGCACATTTACGCCTTGATTAGCTGGTTTTTTCCCCCAATATTTATCAAATACATCCAATTTCAATGAATCTGTACCATACTCCGCTAATTGGTAAGGGCCAGTCCCCACAAAAATATTCGGCTCAAATTTGCCAACACCAATTTGGTAAGCTGTGGGTGATAATGCACAGGCACCAGAAAATGCTAACAGTGAAGTAAATGCGGCAAATGGTTTTTTTAAGCGGATTGTTAACTCGTATTCATCTGTAGCTTGCACTACATCCACTGTATCCGATAATAAAAATGAGGGTTTTCCCTTATTCTCAATAAATCGCTGAATACTAAACTCCATTGCTTTGGCGTTAAAAGGAGTTTGATCATGAAAAACAACTCCCTGACGTAAGGGAATAGTGTAAGTTAAACCATCAGCGCTAATTTTCGGTAATGCTGTAGCTAATTGGGGTTTAATCTCCGTACTACCTGGTTCATAGCTGTAAAGGCGGTCTCCCATATTAGACACCAACCACAGGGAAGGCAACTCATAGGTATCTGCTGGATCAAGGGTTCTTGGTTTTAGTGTTGTACCTAAAGTAATTCGATTATCACTTTTACCAGATGATAAAGTTGCTGTCTGCTGGGGAGGAGCGCAGCTCACAGCTAAAAGTACGCATAAACAAAACAATGATAAAAATTTTGCTACCCTACTCCATTGTCTTGCAGTGAAGGAAAACCAAGTCATAGTCTTAGATACTCGATTTTTGAATTGAGCAGTCAACAACTATACTATATTATTTGACTTTTAAATTATTTTTAAGTAAATATACGTTTATATAAATTATTCAGTTAAAATTAACACTATTTTATACACATTGCCACGGACTCACATTTGCCGAAGAGCAAAATAATTACAGCACTGTACAAATTAATCAAGTACAAGTTTCAAGATGATAAACCTTGTGGGGCTTGGGGATACCCAGTTCTATGTGATGTTGTCTACCTCACTGAGATGTAATTGGCTAACTGAAAAGGCCAACAAAAGTATAAAAGTATAAAAGTATAAAAGTATAAAAAGTACAAAAAGTATAAATTTTGCCTTTTAACTTGTTCAACAATCCCCTAGGTTCTAACCTGCCATGACAAGCTAGAAAATTGATCACGGTAATTTGTAGTTACATAATACTAAAATTTCTATGCCATCGCATCTAACTAAACCCTTGCAAACCAGTCCACAATATAGTTACACTTTTTAAAACATTCTCATTTTTCCTTGGCAATTGTGTGGACAGCCAAAAAGTTGCTAACTCAAAAGTAGCCTTTGCCCCTGCCCAAACGTTTCAGAAGCGTTTACGAGGTTCCCAAAAAACCAGGGAGGAATTTTCATCTAGAAAATCTCTCGGCAGTTATACAGGCCATGGCTACTATGTAAAGTACAGCAACCAAGCCTGTGCAAACACATTACCAAAGTGGCCACAACGTCTGATTTATCAAGACTAATTTGTGGTTAAATTCAGAATACTAGCAATAAAAAAAACTCAGAGAGTTCACTGAATGGCGATAAAACAGTGCTATAGGAGGATGGACTCCACCCAAGCAACTGGGAACCTTAACAAGTTCCATCCCTCAGAACCTCAGTAAAAAAATTGCTTTGTAAACATAATTCATCGAGGAGGAGCGTAGTCGATGGGACTACCCTGGTACCGAGTACACACAGTCGTTCTGAATGATCCAGGTCGGTTGATTTCTGTACACTTGATGCACACAGCCTTAGTTGCAGGCTGGGCTGGTTCAATGGCACTGTACGAACTAGCTATTTTTGACCCCAGTGATCCAGTTCTTAACCCCATGTGGCGGCAAGGAATGTTCGTCCTGCCCTTCATGGCACGTTTAGGCGTTACAGAATCATGGGGTGGTTGGAGTATTACTGGTGGTCCAGCAAGGGATCCTGGTTTCTGGTCTTTTGAAGGTGTAGCTGCGGCTCACATCATTCTTTCTGGTTTATTATTCCTAGCTGCGGTGTGGCACTGGGTTTACTGGGATTTGGAACTCTTTAGAGATCCTCGTACTGGTGAACCTGCTCTAGACTTGCCAAAAATGTTTGGCATTCACTTGTTCTTATCCGGTTTACTTTGTTTTGGCTTTGGTGCTTTTCACCTCACCGGGCTATTTGGTCCTGGTATGTGGGTTTCTGATGCCTACGGAGTCACTGGTAGCATTCAGCCAGTAGCACCAGAATGGGGTCCGGCTGGGTTCAACCCATTTAACCCCGGTGGCGTTGTCGCTCACCACATCGCCGCAGGGGTAGTTGGCATTATCGCTGGTTTATTCCACCTTACAGTGAGACCCCCGGAACGCCTATACAAGGCTCTGCGGATGGGGAACATTGAAACAGTACTTTCTAGCAGTATTGCTGCGGTATTCTTCGCGGCTTTCGTTGTTGCTGGTACTATGTGGTACGGTAACGCCACTACCCCTATTGAACTGTTTGGACCTACTCGCTATCAGTGGGATCAGGGTTACTTCACTCAAGAAATTGAGCGTCGCGTACAAACTCAGCTAGCTGAAGGTGCAACTCTTTCAGAAGCTTGGGCATCAATTCCCGAAAAACTCGCTTTCTATGATTATGTCGGCAATAGCCCCGCTAAAGGTGGTCTATTCCGTACTGGTCCCATGGTCAAGGGTGATGGTATTGCCCAATCTTGGCAAGGTCACGCTGTATTCACAGATAGTGAAGGCAGAGAATTGACCGTACGCCGTCTACCCAACTTCTTTGAAACTTTCCCAGTCATCTTGACCGATGCTGACGGAGTTGTCCGCGCTGATATTCCTTTCCGTCGCGCAGAATCAAGGTACAGTTTTGAACAAACTGGTGTTACTGTCAGTTTCTATGGTGGTGACCTGGATGGTCAAACCTTTACAGATCCCGCCGATGTGAAGAAATATGCCCGTAAGGCTCAAGGTGGAGAAATCTTTGATTTTGACCGTGAAACCTTGAACTCTGATGGTGTATTCCGCACTAGCCCGAGAGGTTGGTTTACCTTTGGACACGCTGTATTTGCTCTACTATTCTTCTTTGGTCATATCTGGCATGGTGCTCGGACAATCTACCGAGACGTATTTGCTGGTGTTGAAGCCGATCTAGAAGAGCAAGTTGAGTGGGGTCTGTTCCAGAAAGTGGGTGATAAAACTACCCGCCGGAAGGAAGCTCTCTAAATTTTTCGGGATTGGGGATTGGGTACTGGGAAATACTTTTTCTCACACCCCGCCCCCAAAACCTAATCTCATAGACTGATAAACTATCATTACTAGCTGGTTAGGCAGGAGCTTTTAATATGGAAAGCGTTGCGTATATCTTGATTTTTGCTTTGGCATTAGGAGTTCTTTTCTTTTCCATTGCATTCCGGGAACCTCCCCGCATTGAAAAGAAAGAAGAAAAATAGACTGCTCTTAATATACATTTAAGAGCATTTAAACTTGTTATCCGCTGTTACTATTGGTCGTAGCAGCGGATATTTACATTAGTCAATACCTGGGAGGCATATTGACTGAAAAAAAATCTATAATAATTCATGGCATATGTGATAGAATGTTATATCTGGAAGTTAATATGTTTTAGTACTAGCTTTTATGCACTGGGACAAAAAACGACGTAGGCATAACTACCTGCGCCCTAGTGCCTTGGATATACATCACTCCTATGCCACAACCTTTACGGAGACTAGAACCAGGAACAAATCAGCATGGTCAATCAGAACTTAACCGCTACAGAAATTGGATTTACTCACGAAGATTTCGCTGCTCTACTTGACAAGTATGACTATCACTTCAGCCCTGGGGATATTGTACCAGGCACAGTTTTCAGTATAGAGCCGCGCGGCGCTCTGATTGACATAGGTGCTAAAACAGCAGCCTACATACCCATACAAGAAATGTCTATTAACCGGGTTGATGCCCCGGAAGAAGTTTTACAATCCAATGAAACCAGGGAATTTTTCATCCTTACTGATGAAAACGAAGATGGTCAGCTCACCCTTTCCATTCGTCGCATTGAATACATGCGTGCTTGGGAGCGCGTACGTCAGCTGCAAGCAGAAGATGCTACTGTTCGTTCCGGTGTGTTTGCTACCAACCGTGGCGGTGCATTGGTAAGAATTGAAGGATTACGTGGGTTTATCCCCGGCTCACACATTAGCACCCGGAAACCTAAGGAAGAATTGGTAGGGGAAGAACTGCCATTGAAATTCCTGGAAGTAGATGAAGAACGTAACCGCTTAGTTCTATCTCATCGTCGCGCGTTAGTTGAGCGCAAGATGAACCGCCTAGAAGTAGGGGAAGTTGTAATTGGTACAGTTCGGGGTATTAAACCATACGGTGCTTTTATAGATATTGGTGGTGTAAGCGGATTACTGCACATTTCAGAAATTTCTCACGAGCATATTGATACACCTCATAGCGTGTTCAATGTCAATGATGAAGTTAAAGTCATGATCATTGATTTGGACGCAGAAAGGGGTCGGATTTCCTTGTCTACCAAGCAACTGGAACCCGAACCTGGTGATATGATTAAAAACCGTGATTTGGTTTATGATAAAGCCGAAGAAATGGCAGCTAAGTATCGCGAGCAGATGTTAGCTAAACAGCAAGGTATTACTCTCACACCTACAGAAGCTGAAGAAGTTGTAGGTGCGGAAGAAGCAGTAGAAGCAACAACTGAAGAAGAAATCCCAGTGGTAACGGAAACTCAAGAAGAGGTATCGGCTGAAACTACAGATGTGGTAGAAACTCCAGCAGCAACCGAAGAAATATCAGCTGTAGTCGAAGCAACTTCCGCAGCAACTGTGACTGAAGAAGAAATTCCAGCTGCTGTTGAACAGGAAGGTTAAGCACAGTTTCGCTACATTTGCTGCATTTAATTAAATCCACAGCCAAGTTCTTAATTGAGGCTAATCAGGTTGTGGTTTGAATTGTTTGTAACTAACACAATTAAACTATTAATTAAAGAGGGAAAAACCCTCTTTTTTGTGGCGAATTCGTCTAAACTCCAGTTTTAACGCTATCGTGTGAGTTTTTACCTTATTGGGATGAAATATTTTGGTAACTATTAAATGTAGAAACATCAGCTTTTCTGATATCCAGGCGATTTTTTTTGACAAAAATGGTACATTGGAGGACTCTGAAGCCTACTTGCGATCGCTTGGACAAAAAAGTGCCCGCATCATAGACGCTCAAATTCCTGGAATTGGCGAACCTTTATTAATGGCCTTCGGCATAAATGGCGATATCTTAGACCCAGCAGGTTTAATTTCCGTAGCCAGTCGCCGTGAAACCGAAATTGCCGCAGCTGCATATATTGCCGAAACTGGGAGAGGATGGTTTGAGTCTTTAAAAATAGCTCGTCAAGCCTTAGACGAAGCCGAAAAATACCTCAGTAGCAGTCCTGCACCACTATTTACAGGGAGTTTAAATTTGTTGAAATCCTTGTCAATGGCAGGAATGAAACTTGGTATAATTTCAGCGGCAACCACAGCGGAAGTTAATGATTTTGTAGCACGACACCAATTAAGTGATTACATCCAGCTTAAAAAAGGAGTGGATGACGGACCTAGTAAACCAGATCCAGTGTTGTTTTTACAGGCTTGTCAAGCTTTGGGGGTAGAACCAACTAACACATTGATGGTAGGAGATGCTGTTGGTGATATGCAAATGGCACGTCACGCCCAAGCTGCAGGTTGTATTGGTATTACTTGGGTGGGTAAGTTAGATCACGTTGAAGGTGCGGATGTAGTGATTAATCAACTGGATGAGATTGTAATTTTGGCATCTTGATTAAACCTTTCGGGATTTGCAAATTGTCGTTTTAAAAAAGTTATCACCACTCTAAGCTGGTTTAGCAAAAATTGTTAGCAATACAGGCCCTAGTAAATAGTGATGACTCACAGATAACAATCCAGCCGATGAACCCAAAATTTCCCGTTGTTGAGAGCTATATAATCTAATCCCACGAGGAGAAATTGGTAATAGTTGGGTTCCTGTCTGTTGTTTAGTTGTGATGTCTACTAAGTAAAAGTGCCCCCCAGGAGTAAGCACCCGCTTTACTTCAGTGAGGACTTGTTCAGGTTGCAAATAGTGTAGAAAGCTAATAGTACTAAAAACCGCATCAAACTGACCTTCAGCAAATGGTAAACATTCCGCCTTACCCTCAATATAAATTAAACGTGGATGGTGGCGATTACTCATTCTTGCTATTCGTAACATTTCTGAAGATAAATCTAATCCAGTGCCACGGACATGGGGAAATTTAGTTGTCAGGCGGTTAAGTAGTCGTCCAGTACCACAGCCCATATCAAGTATATTGGCTCGTTCTGGTAAATTCACATACTCCAGCAACCGCTGATGGATAGCTTGATAAATTACTGAAGGAAAAAGCCAGTCATAGGTCCGAGCCCATGTGTCAAAAAGGAGCTTTTTGCTCCTGAGAAAGTTAAAGGTCATTGATCAATAATTTCTGGTGGTCTTCTGAGTCAAGGTTAACTTAAAGGTATTGGGATGAACAGTTCGTCCCAATTTTCAACTGTACTTCTTTGAGATTTTGGCAATTATCTTGATCCTAGGGAAAACTCATTTAAATATTGGTTAGTTGTATTAGGATGCAAACAGTGGAATCTACACGACAAAATACCAGACTCAGATTATAATGACCTATTTAGAAACAGCAGCGCAGTTTTACAGTGAAGTTGCACAAGAACCCCAAGTGGGGCTTTGTTGCGTTCAAAGTACACCCCTCCAACTACCAGGACTGAAAATTCCTCTCCCTATGCAGGAAATGAATTATGGTTGTGGTACTACTGTTCACCATAGTGAACTTTTCAATCAACCCACCGTGTTGTATGTCGGTGTTGGCGGTGGGTTAGAAGCACTGCAATTCGCTTATTTTTCTCGTTATCCAGGTGCTGTAATTGCCATTGAGCCCGTTGCAGCTATGGGAGCCGCCGCCGCACGCAACCTAGAAATTGCTGCTGCGGAAAATCCCTGGTTTGACACTAGTTTTGTAGAAATTCGCGAAGGTGATGCCTTTAATCTACCAGTGGCTGAGGCTAGCGTCGATATTGTAGCTCAGAATTGCCTTTTCAATATTTTTGAGCCAGAAGACTTAAACCGTGCTTTAACAGAAGCGTATAGGGTATTAAAACCAGGTGGACGCTTGCAGATGAGCGATCCAATTGCCACTTGTCCAATTCCTGCACATTTAAAACAAGATGAGCGACTACGTGCTATGTGCTTATCAGGGGCACTTACTTATGAAGAATACATTCAATCTATTATTAATGCTGGTTTTGGTCAAATTGAAATTCGCGCCCGTCGTCCTTATCGTCTCCTAGATACTCAGACTTACAACTTAGAAAAACATCTTCTCTTAGAAAGCCTCGATTCTGTTGCTTTCAAAGTTGATATTCCCGAAGATGGCGCTTGTATATTCACAGGTAAGACAGCAATTTATGCTGGTGCAGAATCTTCTTTTGATGATCAAGCAGGACATGTACTTATGCGTGGTATTCCCGCAGCAGTGTGTGATAAAACTGCGGCTAAACTGGCAAGTTTACACCCGGATGAAATCATGATTACCCCTTCAACCTGGCACTATAGCGGTGGTGGTTGCTGCTAACTTTTAACTGCCCAAAAAATGTTAGTCTTCAGTTTATTTTGGACTACGTTTTTTTAGCTTATTCTCATGGAGCTAAGGACAATTTTAAAGGTGTAGCAAGTCTAATTGGTAGCGGGACGACCAGCTACCAAAGAGCGATTTTTGGGCTATTTTCACAACTTTTGCTGGTGCAGTCAGCTCGGCTTTCTGGGGAAGTAAATTAGTAGAAATATTTACGACACAAGGTATATTTCCTGATGCCATCGCTAATAGATTGTTACAATCATAAAAGTTATTCGGTAATATTAGCAAAAATCAAAACAGAACTATTAAATAATGCCAACTACAGAAACATTATTCAAGGATAAACTGATTTCTTCTTTGACCAAAAAAAGCATTTCTGTTTTACAAATTAATTTGGGTAAACGGTGTAATCTTGCCTGTACACACTGTCATGTGGAAGCTAGTCCTAAACGAACAGAAGAACTATCTTCAGAAATTTGTCAACAGTTAATTACTTTAATTCACCGATTTCCAGAAATTAAGATTGTAGATTTAACTGGTGGCGCACCAGAAATGAATTATGGATTTAAGCCATTGGTAGAGGCAGCAAGAGACGCGGGTAAACAGGTAATTGTCAGATCTAATTTGACTATTTATTTTCAAGATAGATTTGGCGATTTACCAGCATATTTTGCTAAACACAAAGTCAAAGTTGTAGCTTCCATGCCCTGCTACCTAGCAGATAATGTTGATAAAATGCGCGGAAGTGGTGTTTTCAATGCTTCCATTAAAGCCTTGCAATGGCTGAATCAACTCGGTTATGGCAAGAAATCTGATTTAACGTTGGACTTGGTGTATAACCCGCCGTTACCCACAAGTGAAAAGTTTTCCTTAGCCCCTGAACAAACTAAGCTAGAGCGAGACTACAAAATATTCTTGCAAAAACATTTTGATATTGTGTTTAATAACTTGTTCACCATTACTAATTTGCCCATTGGCAGAACTAAAATTTATTTGGAACGTAAAAATCTGTATGGAAAGTATTTGCAGTTTTTAGAGTCACATTTTAATTACAGTACAATTGAACATTTAATGTGTCTTAATCAACTGTCAATCGATTATCTGGGTAATGTGTATGATTGCGATTTTAACCAAATGATGAATTTGCCAGCCAAAACCCGCAATGGTGAATTAGTGACAGTTGCCAAATTGCTGGAATTTGGCAGTTTAGATTTAATTAATCAGATTCAAACCGCTAACTATTGCTATGGTTGTACGGCTGGATGTGGTTCTAGCTGCAGTGGTGCTTTGCTGTGAGGTCATGGTAGCGCAATTCCAGAAAAAATTTTTTCCGTTACCAAAACTGTTACGAGTGTTCTGCCACTTTGGCATTAGCTTATGATGATACTTAGTTAAGCTCCTCACACTACACCAAAAGCCGTGCAACCTAATGTTGTATGGCTTTTTATTTTGTACGGAGTCGATTTCCTGAACAGCTTTTTGACTGTTACTTTGTGGTAAACTGTGATTTTTTTCTGGTGCTATTGGGAATCAGGTACAGCAAAGGTTCAATTAGCTTGAATGCTAATAATCCCATCCCATAACTAGTCCAGGAGGTACAACCATTTCAGATCCTACCACAGATGCCATGGCTGCTCATTTAATGTACTATGCTGTAATATTGCTAAGTATTCTCTACTAACCCTGAGAAACCGCCACCATCACAACAAACCTTTCAAGGCAGGTTATTTTAGATTAAATCGCCGACTTTAAGTTAGAATTTCAATGCTAACTCAATTATTAAGGTTAATTTTAAATTTCCACACGGCTTGTACAGTGTTTACGGATATTTGAGAAATTTTCCTTGAATTCAATCAATCAATACTAAACTAGCCTTGACATCTTGGTTTTTTCATCGTTACCACCGAAATTCAGTCTTATCTGCCGCGGAACAAGATTCCCGACAATTCCAAATTCGTACGGCTACACCCGATGATTTGACTGGTATTGCCCATATTATTGCCGAAAGCTTTCACGGACATGATGGTTTTTGGGGATGGGCTTTTCCCTTCATACGTTTGGGTATTTACGAAGACCTGAAACATCGCCTGTCATCACCTGCGCCAAATCATGTTTGTTTAATTGCTATTGACACTACTACTGCTTCCACTCCCACCTTAGTGGGAACTGTGGAATTGAGTGTGCGCTTCCATGATTCCTGGGTAAAGACCGGTAAGAGTTTTCCTTATCTCTCTAATTTAGCTGTTCACCCCAAATACCGCCGACATGGTGTTGCTTCACACCTCCTGATCAGCTGTGAAAGGTTCTGCCATGATTGGGGATTTCATGACTTATATCTCCACGTCTTGGAAAATAACCATCAGGCACGGCAACTTTATTTCAAACTGGGATATAAGGTGCATCAGTTAGAATCCCATTGGAATATATTTTTCCTCGGATCATCCCGGCAAATATTGTTGCATAAACATCTGAGTGGCAAAATACACTAAATTATGAGAAAACCCAGGCAGCCAAGGCCAGGGAGATAAAGTATCGGAACGTGGGGAAGATACTTTATTGTGCTTTAGGCGGTGGATGTAGGGGAGGGCAAAGGTTCCTTAGGGGCAGTCCATCAGGTAGTGTCATAATGTCTTTGTTCTTCAATATATTTTTTAACAGTCTCGCCGCTAACATTGCCGACACTAGAGGCAAAATAAGAGCTTGTCCCTAGACTAGGTAATTTTAGTAAATGGGGGAACTCTTGTCCAAGTAGGCGAGAGGTTCTCTTAGTTACTCTGAAACTTAATTGGGAGTTTTTTGTCATTGACTACGTAAAAATACTTATTGCTCAAAGTCATATCTGAGTAAACCTTGCAAATTTACGTAAAAAAAGTTAAAAATAATTAGTGTTTCTACTGAAGCACAAAAACTGCCTGAATAGTTGTTGAGTTGATCAGAAAGGAAATTAACTGGATAAATCTCAAAAAAATTTATTCTTTCCTCAAAAGTATGCCCAGAGGAAAACTTCAGCATACTTAGCTTTCAAAACATTGACTCTAGGGGATTTGCTCTATACAAAAATAGCCCAACCACATGTATTTTATGGTGATCCGATTTAATTCGTGAGTTTTTTGTCGAAGTAGGCAACAGGAAACAGTGAACATTGAACGGGGAAGAAGGCTTTCAGTATGTACGGAGTTCTGTATAGCTATGTCACCCAAGCTATCAAAAACCAAATAGGAGTTCTATATTTAGACATAATATGTTATGTAAATTTGATCAGGCTAGTAAATGGCAATTACTTGAAAATATCAAGAATAGACAAAATAAAAGAACCGTAAAATTAACCTTAATCTAATCCTCATGGCTCATACTAAATTTGTATTTAGTAATTGAGCTTTATAAAAACTTTAAAAAAAATTACTTGTTTTTAGACGACAAATTTAGCTAAATCCCATAGAATATGATCAATTATTACTAATCAAATGCTGTTTTTTGGTATTTTAGCCATACTAACCACTAGGCTTTCGTGAGGAATAAATTATCAAAAAACATTAAAAATTTGATTCGTTTTCACTGAGTTCCCCCTTGAAGTACATACCACGACCCAATTATTTGCAAGTTCGAGAAAACATGGATAGCGAAAGCTACCAACGGTATCAAGCTACTATGGTATCAACTGACTACCCTCACACTATTTTCCTAAACCATCTTGTGATGACAGATGGAACTGAGCATTCAGACAGCTCAGATATTCTGACACTTTTGCACAGTGGAAAGGTTTTCGTTGTTAATAGTCGTAAGCGCAATGGCTTAATACTCTTTAAACGCTATCATGCAGAATTTGCAGGGCCTGGTGCAGCCGTTGGCGGGAATTATGATCGTGATTGCGAAAGAGTACTACCCATAGGTAATTTGTCTTTATTAATTCCTGAAACTTATGAGGAACGGGAGAAGGCCTACTTAATTAGGCGACAGTGGATTCGGTTAATCAAGCAAATTACCGAAAACCAGCCTCCTCAGCAGCGAATCCAAAAAATTTTAGATCAATTTGAACAATACTTTCCGCCGGAAACCGTGGCTCAAATGCCTGATATTGTCTTTGCCCTGTTAGTGGGGGTGTTTCCTCAAACGGTAGGAATGGTAAGGCGTTTGGGTAATGACTGGAATGACAAATTTAGCTATTGAGTCCAACAATTGTGCCCGTGGATAAATCTGGGGATCAACTTCAAAATTCTAGATTTGCTAACCCAGCTTGTATCCGATTTACGGTGCGGATGTTTTCCTCTGATGTACCAATAGTAATTCGTAAGCCTCCGCTAATTTCCCGTACAAGAGTGCCGGAAGTCTTGAGTTTTTGATGAAGATTTGTTAAAGAAGCGTTCTGTGTGTCAGAGTTATTTGCTAAAAGACGTAGGAAAATAAAGTTAGCAGCACTTTTTGCCACTCGTAATTTGGGATGCTGGGATAAAACTTTAATCAGTTTGTCTCTTTCATCTAGGGTTGGAGAAATTGATTCCAGCAAAAGTTGGCTATTTTCCATAGCTGCTAATGCCCCAGCGATGGAGAAGCTAGGGAGATTATAAGGTAAGCGGACTTTTTCTAAAATGGCGATCGCCTGTGGATGAGCCACACAATATCCTACACGCAGAGCTGCCAACCGGAAAGCTTTAGAAAAAGTGCGTAGAATCACCCAGTTAGGACGCTGTGTTAATTCACTAACTAAGGTAGTCTGGCTAAATTCAAAATAAGCTTCATCAATTACCACTAAAATATCCTCGCCCAAACTTCTTAACCATGACAATTCTGCCCCAGTTAAACAGTTACCAGTGGGGGAATTAGGATGCACAACAAAGACCACGCGAATGGGGGGATTTTGAGTTTGTTCTAAGGCACATTGGGCAGCTTTTAAGTCAATTTCAAAATTATCTTTATTTCTATCCACTGTCACCACAGGAATACCCAAAGTTTTCGCCAAAATTCCATACATTGAGAAAGTGGGATTAGCTACTAAAATCGCACCTTCTCCTTTCAAACAAGTGGCGATTAATAAAGAGCGAATTAGTTCATCTGAACCATTGCCTAGAGAAATATTGACCCCGGTAAACACAGACGGTGAGAGTGATGCTGACTGATTGACATATTGAGCGATGGCATCCTTCAGGGTTTCATGTCCACCGTCAGGATAACGATTGGTTTCAATGGCTTGCTGATAAGTCCAAGCTAGCTTTTCTTTTAGCTCTGATGGCAAATCATAGGGGCTTTCATTCGTATCCAGCCGATCTAACTGTAGGGGAACTGCTGCGGCTGTATCACTGCTAGGGTGAGGTTTATAAGCGTTAAATTGGGCTAAGTCTGAACGGATAAAGGAAAGCATATTATTTAATTCGTAATTCGTAATGCGTAATTTTTCTTTGAGAAACTCAAGTTAATTAGTTTTATATTGTAGAGCTTTAAGGAAACTGGCAGAATCGGTGAAAGTGATCACCATCCCAGTTTTTGATAGGGAATTGTGAATGTTAAATGTGTGGAAGTTACTTCAAGGTCACCAATTCTTCTGGGGATCAGGGATGAATACCCACAGTAGTGTCGAACTCCTGCTTCTTTGCAGCCATTTTCACTTCCATGACCGCACCTTGGATGATGACACCAAAATTATCACCAATTATATGAATAACCAGTACTCTCCGTGTTGGCATCCACCAGCAATTTGATTATTATTCGCTTTTACTGACCAGTTAAAGTATAGTACAAAGGACGAAAGAAAGTACGATACATTTTGACCACAGGGCCATAATCAAACTACAAATATGCCCCCATAAAAAATACTCCCAGGGCTTCTGGTGGTTATCAAACCCCCATTGAGCCAGATATCCCCAAGATAGGAAATGGGGCTCAAACTGAAGCACCAGGAGAAGATCATGTTGCAGTGAGTCTCAATCAAGGAACTGAATGGCATTAATCTGTGGGAATTGTGCCATAGTCCCAAAGCGATGGCCATTTTAATTACCATTTAAGTGCGATTGCCTCCAGCACTGCCCTCCGCGCCATCGCTTAGGTGATGATTTTAAATCACAGACGCTTCCCTTTGGCAATCAAAAACCACAGTGAAGGAAGCATTAGGTATTAACTGGTTTAAGTGCTGCATATAACCTTCTGCATCAGAACGACTGCGGAAACGAGCCACAATTTCGTGTTGTGTATCAGGAAGTAAACGAGCGATTGCCCAAGAATTGAGACGTGTTTTATAGGCGATTGCTTGAGTTTCTGAGTTAGTAGTTTTGTGGTCAGTATGTTGTGGCATGATTGATCTGAATTTTGTGATTTTTGTTAACAGCTTTACAGAGTCTTGTGCCAGGGGTGAGCAAACGCATTTTTTATCTGCTGCCACTTTGTTATTCCATTATTTTTAGATTGTCAATACTGTTTGCTATATTTTAGACCTGATAAGTGAAAATTTTTTATTAGCCACGCACATCAAAGCTTTAATTTGCGACAAATGTTTGATGGAGTGAAGTTTGAAGTATGTCAATATTTCAATTATATCTTTCTTCCTTCTGCCTTCTGCCCTCTCCCCTCTGCCTTCTCCCAACCAATATCAGCAAAAGTTGGCAATAACCAAGTTATGTTTCATAAAATACCCATTCTTTCAAGGTGCTGACATTGAGCGAGACTAGCAACTTCATAGACTAATTCATCCAAATTGACTGGCTTGCATAAGTGTGCTTGAAAACCCGAAGCGAATGCATATATTCGGTCTTCTTCTCTAGCAAAACCTGTTAAAGCAATAGCGGGAATCTGTTTTCCTTGTGCTGCCATTAAACTTCTAACTTTGTGGAGCAAAGAATAGCCTGATTCATCCGGTAGAGATATATCGCTAATTAAAATATCAGGTTTAAATTGAGGTATGACATTTATAGCCTCACTTGCCGAAGGAACAGCTGTGACCTTAGCTCCTTCCAATTCAAAAAGGATATTTAAAATTTGCCTTGTGTCAGGGTCGTCGTCAACAATGAGCAAGCGTAAACCTTGAACTGAAATGGATTGAGTATACATTAAATCTTATCCTCGTGTAGCTGTGACACCCTGAGTAGAACTCACATTCACAGGGCAAACAAGTTTTGAAAACGCAACTCAATTGAGCAGGAAAAGAATAAACGAATCTATTCTTAAAGCCAACCAGATGTATTTTCGCAAGTCATTTTTTTTTTGCAGCAATATTTCATTTATATCTATCCCCATTATAGATAAAGGAATAGAAAAATGTACTGGTTTATCTATTTGACATTCCCCTAGCTTTAGGTGAAGGGATTCTACATTCACCGTCAAAACTTGCTCCACCAGGCTAGGGTCAAGGAAAGTAGAGGCTTAAACTCCCCCAGATTAATATGCCTGACGGCACCCTAGGCGAAGGGGGATGCTCTCCCTTATTTTTTGCTAGATTGGGAATATTTACTATACAAACCATCAGCACGTTTAACAATTCTGACTCACTTAATTAACTTGAGAAGGTATGTATGAATATCCCATTTACCCAAGAACTTAAGTTCACCAATACCTTTTTTATCAGTAAAAGTGATGCGTCTTTTTGTTAAATGTAATGACCATCCAGAACTATTATATTCAACTGAACCGTTATCTTTTTCAAATCGGGGATATCCCTTCTTTCCTGTAAATTTCTTGTTTTTGGTTGTCAGAATATCTGTGTCCATCAACAGGAAAGTCAAAAAAGTGTATTGATTTTTTTTATCAATGTCCTGGTAAATGTATGATATTAACTAGGGAAAATTGCTGGTGATATTTCATGGTGAGAGCAACAAAGCAGTCACGTCCCGCTTTAGCGATACGCAATGCTAGGAATGACAACTCCTGAGTAGGGCTATATCAATTACGGCTTTTCAACTGAGCTTCTATAGTTTCCACAACAGTTTTAATCACCTTGACTCTGGCATAGTATTTGTCATTGGCGGCGACAATTGTCCAGGGAGCCGAGGGGGTAGTGGTGCGCTGAATTGCCTGATTTATTGCTACATCGTAATAATTCCAATTTTGCCGATTGCGCCAGTCTTCATCGGTGAGCTTGTATTGTTTAAAGAGATTGTTTTGACGTTCTGTAAAGCGGTGAAGTTGTTCTTCTGGGCTAATGTGTAGCCAAAACTTGACTAAAACATAGCCTGCACTTGTTAACTGAGCTTCAAACTCATTAATTTCTCGGTAGGCTCTGCGCCATTCAGTTTCAGAAGCAAAGCCCTCCACTCTTTCAACCAATACCCGTCCGTACCAGGAACGGTCAAAAATACCAATAGTTCCTTTTGTGGGTAATCTGCGCCAAAATCGCCAGAGGTAATGATGGACTTTTTCTTCATCTGTGGGAGCAGTAAAGGGATGAACAAAATAACTCCGAGGATCGAGAATGCGGGTAAGCCGCTTAATGGCTCCACCTTTACCTGCGGCATCCCAACCCTCAAATATTGCCAATACGGGAATGTCATACTTGTGGATGTTTAATTGCAACTTGCGTAGTTTTACCTGAGCCTTGGCTAATTGCTCTTCATAGTCTTTTTCGGAAAGACTTAAGCTCAAATCAACTTGTGCCAGTAAATTTGACTCTGTGATTTCTAATTGTGTTTGTGCAGGTAAAGACGGGGGAGAAAGCTTAATTTTCAGTTGATCTAAGGCAGTAGTTAATGTACTAGCCAGGTGGGTTAGCACCTTCACCTGCGCCCACCGCTCAGATTCAGCTTCTACTAAAGTCCAAGGCGCAACACCTGTACTGGTTTGCACCAGCATTTCTTCGGCAAAAGAGGCGTAGCGGTGATAATGTTTTGCTTGTTTCCAATCTTCTTTTCGCACCCGCCAAGCTGTTAGTTCATCTTTGGCATAATCTTTTAAGCGACTTTTCAATTCTTTACGACTCAGATGTAACCAAAATTTAGCGATGGCAGTGCCATAATCCACCATTTGCCGCTCAAAAGAATTAATTTGCCCGAATAATTGTTGGACGGTAGGAACTTGATCAGTTTCTAAGCGCTTAAACAAGCGTTCCTCTAAGACATGAGTGTACCAACTGTGATAGAAAAAGCTCATGTGACCTTGGGCGGGCAGTTTTTGCCAAAATCTCCATAGAAATGGGTATTTGCGTTCTTCTGCGGTCGGTGGCCAAATGGGATGTACCTGAAATCCACGGGGATCCATGTAAGAAATTATTTGCTTAACTAGTCCACCCTTACCAGAAGCAGCCCATCCTTCTAGAACGACAATTACAGGCAATTTTTTACCCCAACAGGCATTTTGCAGTTCTCGCAGTTGATGCATCAGCCTGTCAATTTCTGATTTATAAGTAGCTTTATCTAAAGACAGTTTTAAATTTAATGTATCTAGCATATAAACTTGTGAGGTATTGGTATTGGTGAATTATGACATTTTGGCAATATTTTTTGTGGCTAAAGAAATTGATCTCAGTCAAATGGGGGAAATTAACTATGCTTGATGACTCAATCAGTTAAAATAGTGGATGACTCTAAACTTGCTTGCCCTGTAAAAATGACCATGCACAATTCCGTTGAATTTCAAGACGCTTTTGATGTCATTGTCGTCGGTGCAGGTCACTCCGGCTGCGAAGCGGCCCTTGCAGCTGCGCGCCTGGGCTGTCGTACTTTGCTGCTGACACTCAACTTAGATAAAATCGCTTGGCAACCTTGTAATCCAGCAGTGGGGGGCCCGGCTAAGTCTCAGTTGACCCATGAGGTGGACGCACTGGGTGGGGAAATTGGCAAGGTTGCAGATCGCACTTATCTACAAAAGCGCATCCTCAACTCTTCACGAGGTCCTGCGGTGTGGGCATTACGGGCCCAAAGTGACAAGCGCGAATATGCCGCGGTAATGAA
Organism: Umezakia ovalisporum Ak1311; assembly: GCF_029891685.1. Taxonomy (NCBI): domain Bacteria; kingdom Bacillati; phylum Cyanobacteriota; class Cyanophyceae; order Nostocales; family Nodulariaceae; genus Umezakia; species Umezakia ovalisporum. The sequence continues at coordinate 28,819 of NZ_JANQDJ010000009.1, forward strand.
AAATATTGTTGAAAACCAAGAAAATTTGTCCATTCGTGAAGCAATGGTTACAGACTTGGTGCTGGGTCTTAACGAGGAAGTGATTGGTGTTCAGACTTACTTTGGTGTCGCTTTTGGGTGCGAAGCGGTAATCTTGACCACTGGCACTTTTTTGGGCGGTAAGATTTGGGTGGGTAATAAATCCATGGTAGCAGGACGAGCTGGGGAATTTGCTGCTGAGGGTTTAACGCAAACCTTACATAGATTGGGATTTGAAACTGGCAGATTAAAAACTGGTACCCCAGCACGAGTAGATAAGCGGTCAGTTGATTACAGTAAAATCACCATCCAACCAGGGGATGAAGAAGTACGCTGGTTTAGCTTTGACCCTGATGTGTGGGTAGAACGAGAACAAGTTCCTTGCTACATCACCCGTACCACGGGGGAAACCCATCGCCTGATTCGAGAAAATTTACATTTATCACCTGTTTATGGTGGTTGGGTAGAAGCCAAAGGGCCTCGCTATTGTCCCAGTATAGAAGATAAAATAGTCCGCTTTGCTGATAAAGACAGCCACCAAATATTTATTGAACCAGAAGGACGAGATATACCGGAATTATATATCCAAGGGTTTTCTACAGGCTTGCCAGAAAACTTGCAATTGCAAATGTTACGCAGTCTGCCTGGTTTAGAAAAATGTATCATGCTGCGTCCAGCCTATGCTGTGGAATATGACTATTTACCGGCAACTCAGTGTTATCCCACACTCATGACTAAGAAAATTTCTGGTTTATTTTGTGCAGGACAAATTAACGGTACCACTGGCTATGAAGAAGCCGCAGCTCAAGGAATTGTGGCGGGAATTAATGCAGCACGGTTAGTTAAACGTCAAGAAATGATGATCCTCCCCCGTGAACACAGTTATATTGGTACGCTAATTGATGACTTGTGTACAAAAGATTTGCGGGAACCTTACCGAATGCTCACTAGTAGGTCTGAGTATCGCTTACTACTGCGTTCTGATAATGCTGACCAACGACTAACACCTTTAGGAAGAGAAATAGGCTTAATTGATGATCGCAGATGGAATCTGTTTATTGAAAAACAAACGCACATTACTGAGGAGAAAGAACGCCTACATACCACTAGAATTAAAGAACATGATCAAATAGGCCGGGCAATGGCCAGTGGATGCCAACAAACGATTAAAGGCTCAATTACTTTAGCTGAATTACTACGCCGTCCCGGATTTCATTACGTTGATCTTGATAGCCACGGCCTGGGAAACCCCAACCTCAAACCAGCAGAAAAAGAAGGCGCAGAAATTGACATCAAGTATTCTGGCTATCTGGCTAGACAACAAAATCAAATTGAACAAATTGCTCGTCAAGCACACCGTCATCTACCTGCGGACTTAGATTACACAATAATTGATACTCTTTCTAAAGAAGCACGAGAAAAACTCACTCAGGTAAAACCCCTTACTATCGGTCAAGCATCACGTACTGGGGGAGTTAATCCTGCTGATATCAACGCCTTGTTAATATATTTAGAATTACGTAAAAACAATATCCAGTCAGATTTTCCGGCATTAGCTTAATTTAAACTTGATTAACAAGAATTGCTGAAACTTCTAGGTGCAGTAATGCCGGGTAAATGTTAATTAGTGATCAAATGGGTTTCCTTCCTCACACAGTTAGGCACAGTCATAGATAATAGTGACTACAATACAATAGTCAAACACTCGACCTTTGGAGTTCTATTCGTGGGCTTATTTGATGATTTAAGTCAGTTTCTAGAAAATCGTTTGGAAGAATTCTTGCGGAACAATCCACATTTGGAATTAGAAGCGCTGTTAGAACAGCTGCGGCAGCAAGAGGAAGATACATTAAGGTTGATTGCAGATCTAAAAGTACAGGAAAAGCGATCGCAAGACGAAATTCTCTCTACGGCACAAGAAATTCAGCGTTGGCATATCCGAGTTGAAAAGGCTAAAAATGCTGGTAGACAGGATTTAGCATCTGCAGCCCAGGAAAGAGAAGCAGCTTTATTGCGAGAAGGAAACCAGCGCTGGGGACAAATGCAAGGTTTAAAAGAACGCATAGCCCAATCTCAACAACTACTGGGAAAAATTCAATTACGGCGACAGGAAGTGCAAGCTAAAGCCAAGGAAGCCCAGACAGCCGGCACCCAAGGTCAAAGTCAGCAACAACAGTTAAAAACAGATGGCTGGTGGAGTGCAACTAACATTTATACCAGTGGATTAGACGATTTAGAAGAAAAGTTTCGCCGTTGGGAAATTGAAGGTGAGTTAGAAAAAATGAAGCATAATTTAGGAAAATGATTTGGTTTGAGTTATCCAAGCTGAGTATGTCAACTGCTAAAAAAAGTGGTTCTGTTATACACAAAACCACTTGATACCAAAAAATTAGTTGTCTAACCTAGCGAACTACTCCATGAGTACAAACAGTATCAATGGGTTTCATTAAGTACAAACGCAATAACTGCCAGCCATGAGAGAGATAAATTGGTGCTTTTTGCAAGAATTTCCAGAATTTGGGAGCTTGAGAATTAGTGATGGCAGATAACTTTTCATTATTCTGCACACACACATCCAATCGCTGATAAAATTCTGGGTTGTCTACATCCAGCATTAGAGGAAAGACTCTACCTGCGGTTTCATTGGTCTTTTTAATCACATAGATGTCGTATTCTCGCGCATCTAATCCAATAGCAGCATAAAAGTCTTTACGCTGAATGTCATTGAGATACATTGTGGCAAACACTGACAATAGGAAGAAGCGACTCCACAGCTTGGCTTTCCAATCGTTCAACATTTGGGGCTGGGATCTCATAATGGCATCAAAGAAGTCACCGTGACGGTTTTCATCCTGACACCAGTTTTCAAAGAAGCGGAAAATAGGATAAATTCTATCTTCAGGATGTGCTTCTAAATGACGATAAATGGTGATGTAGCGCCAGTAACCAATTTTTTCCGAAAGATAAGTGGCGTAGAATATGAATTTTGGCTTAAAGAATGTATAAGACCGACTCTTAGTTAAAAAGCCTAAATCTAGAGACAGATTAAAGTCTGACATGGCTTTATTCAAAAAGCCTGCATGACGCGCTTCATCCCGTGACATGAGGTTAAAGCACTCAGCTAATACAGGGCTTTTGTCTTTTAAACGGCGGCCTAGTTCTTTATACAGCAAAAATCCCGAAAATTCTGCCGTGCATGAACGTTCGAGAAATTCTACAAATAATTGACGAGTTTCGCCTTCAATGTCCTCCCAGGATTGCTCAAACTCTGCATCGCGAACAAAGTGATGGCGGTTGTAGTCGGCACGGAATTCTTCAAGAATGGCTTGTAATTCGTCTTCGTTGACGGATATATCCATCCTCGCCATCTCATCAAAATCAGTGGTGTAAAACCTTGGTGTTAACAGGGTTTCTTTTGCCGGGACTTTCACCCCTGGGCGCATTTCTTCAAAGCCTGGTTTTTGGAGGGAATCTACCATTTTTTAAGTGCTCTTTTGTCTTTATTATCTTGATTACAGTTAGTAATTTTATGGACAAATATCCTCAAGGTACTTTTCCCGGTGTTACCCGGAATGGGTAAACTGCAATACCCTCTATCCCTAAGCTAAAAGCCCCAGGGACTACTTTTATGGCTATATTTAGCCTAGCATTAACATTCGCATGAATCAGTCTACCATCTTGAGATTTGTACCAAGGGCGTTGAATAGCCTTACCACTAAAACTGCATGGTTCTGGTTTTTTGAATACAGTAATAAGGTCTAAGTCCAAAAAGGAATTTGAATTGCTCTATAAAACGGGCATGAGGGATACTAACAATGATTTCCTGACTAAGTAGCTACGTAATTTGTAAAGATTTTTGTAACGCCAGCACAATTCACCTATCTGCTTGTAAAAAATTAAGTTGGTGTACACAAAGAAGGTAGTTTTTGTTAATTCTGGAAATTCCTTTCTTAAGTAAGATGTACCATTAATGGGTATATCTGGGTATTCATTTAATAAATATTTACAACACCAGAGAGGTGATACCAATTCGTCATTCGTGATTCACAAACTCAGACTCGATTTTGGTTTCCCCATAATTGTATCTGTGGCATTCTGTTGCCGAATTCGTTTCTTTGTCATATCAATATAGTTGACTATGCCTGTGAATAAATTTGTTAGACTTTGATTGAAGTAGTGCACACGAATAATTATGGATCGAACACTTGTGTTTTTTATAAGTTTCTTGTAGCTCTTAATACAAAAAAACTAAGCAATTTTTTCAAAGTTTCTGACTTGAAATAAATATTCCATGAATAGGATTACTACTGAAGACTAGGGCATAAACAATCCAACCTAAACTACAAGAAAAAATCCAAAGGGTTGAAAATAAGATGAATCCTGACAACAATCAGCATAAAGACCGTGTTTTTGTCTCTTATATATTAAGTGCAGCTTTGTTTTTTGGCATAGGAGGGCTGCATCGTTTATACAATGGCAAAATCGGCACGGGTCTTTTGTGGCTGTTGACTGGCGGTGTGTTTGGCATTGGGCAATTTGTGGATTTGTTGCTTATCCCTGATATGGTGGATGAATACGAACAAAAAATTAGAGCGAAAGTAGGTTTGTCTTCCTTGGGTGTACCCATCCCTCAAGCTCCCATCGCCTCTGAACTCTACCGCCCAACTGGTAACCAACTGATGATTGCATTGATTAAAGCCGCAGAAAAAAAAGGTGGTCGTTTGACTGTTACTCAAGGTGTGGGTGCAACTGGTGTAGCATTTGCAGAAGTGGAAGCTACATTTAAGGAAATGTTGAAGTCAGGTTATGTGAGGATAGATAACGACCCGAACACAGGAGCCGTTACCTATTACTTTGATGAATTGATTTAATTTCTACCTAGCCACTTTTGACTGTTCAAACGTTGCACTAAACCAAACACTAAAAGGTCTAGTGTAATTTTCCGTTCATCAATTAAGAATGATTCCAGTGTGCTAGGTTTTCTACCTTCGTTACAAGAAAAGCCCTTTCTGCCGGTGATATTTTCGTCTGGAAAATACAAGTTAAATTGGCGCTGACCATTTTGCCAACTACCAATTACTTGCCAGCATTCTTCAGCTGAGTGAAAACCCACAATGGGAACTTTCTGTTTAGCGAAAGACAATTGCAAATCTGGTACACCTTGCTGTGCGATCGCTGTTTGCAAAGATGGTAAGTAGTCTTGCTGCATGAATTCCACAAACGGCTTATCTTCAACAGCTGGGGGTTTCTCCTTTTTAGCGGCTGGGGGTTTTTTTTCCTTGGGAGGTGCAGTTTCTGCTGTAGCGGCGTTGGGATTAACTTTTGGGTTCGCTGCTTTGGGGTCTGGCGTATTGGCAGTAGGGATTGTTGTTGCTACTGGTTCGTCAGTGCTGGGAGCATTTTCTTCAGCGACGGTGGGAGCCTGTTTATCAACAGTGCTGGGAGCCACTTCTCCCGCTTCATTATGATTTTTTTTTTCTGCCATTGCTCAGGTCAATCCTTTGTCTAGCTTTCAGAGCGTTCGCTCACCTTTGAGTAGTAAGTTATCTTCATTTTGACACAGCAGAGCCTGGCTAGAGCCAGTCGTACTATTTCACTTTTATAAGAAAATCGAGGGAGCCAAAACCATCGAGATAAAGTACTGGAGCGTTGCAAGGAAAGAAAATTTGGCTGCCGTCATGGCAAATTACTACCCATACCAAGGGTCAAGAGAGGAAATGGATGAGGGGAAACTCTCACGTCCGGTTTTGAAACCGAGTCGGAAGGGCGTCCTTCCGACTTAGGTCAACGTAGTGTCAATTAGCCATCCAAAGCTAGTTTCTCTCTTGACCCAAGAGAGTGATTTACCTCAAGACTAGGGAAATTATAGATTCTTTGCAGTAGGATTTACTGATACCATTGTCGTCTGTATCAACCACCAGCTACAGCCGGGACAATACTGACTTCATCACCATCCTTGAGGGGTGTATCTATCCCGTTCAAATGGCGAATGTCTTCGCTATTAACATAGAAATTTAAAAAGCGTCTTGCCTGTCCTTTTTCGTCAAACAACCGCGATTTGATTCCAGGGTAGCTTTCTTCTAGAGAATCAAAAAGCTCGGCTACGTTGTTACCATTACAAATCAGTGTAGCTTGGTTTCCGGTCAATGGTTGCAGGACAGTGGGAACTAAAACTTTAACAGCCATAAAAGTAGCAATTTAGGAGTGAAAAATGAGAGTTAAGAGTTTAGTTAGGAGTTGAAAGTTAGATATAAAACTCTTAACTCATAACTTCTAACTAAACTAGGACTTGTTGCCATTCCAAGCGGTCAAGTGTACGAGAGCGCTCTAATGCACGTTCAAAACTATCGAGTTTAGCTTCAATTGTCAACGGTTCGCCGATGTAGCCTTGTACTGCTTCTTGAGTTTTCAAACCATTGCCAGTGATGTAGACCACAGTAGTTTCATCTGGATCAATTTTGCCGGCTTCCACTAATTTTTTCAGCACAGCAATGGTTGTACCACCAGCTGTTTCTGTGAAAATGCCTTCTGTTTCTGCTAGTAGCTTGATTCCTTCAATAATTTCGGCATCATTGACTGATTCAATATTACCGCCAGTTTTCTGGGCCAGTTCAAGAGCATAAACACCGTCGGCAGGATTGCCAATGGCCAGTGACTTAGCAATTGTATTCGGTTTTACTGGTTTAATAAAGTCGCGACCTTCTTTAAATGCTTGGGCGATGGGTGAACAACCTTCTGGTTGAGCGCCACTGAAACGCACATCTTTACCAGCGACTAAACCAACTTGCACAAATTCTTGGAAACCTTTATAAATTTTTGTAAATAGCGAACCAGAGGCTAAAGGCGCAACAACGTGATCTGGTAGTTGCCAACCCAGTTGTTCTGCAACTTCAAAACCTAAAGTCTTGGAACCTTCAGAATAATAAGGACGCAAATTGATATTGACAAAACCCCAACCGTGTGTATTGGCAACTTCCGAGCAGAGACGATTTACCTGATCATAGTTGCCTTTCACTGCCATTAGAGTAGGACTGTAGATTAAGCTACCCAGGACTTTACCAGCTTCCAAGTCTGCGGGGATGAATACGCAACAATCTAAACCGGCATAAGCAGCAATGGCAGCTGTGGAATTGGCTAAGTTACCTGTACTAGCACAAGAAACAGTACTAAAACCTAATTCCCGCGCCCGGCTGAGGGCCACTGACACCACCCGATCTTTAAAGCTGAGGGTGGGCATGTTTACAGCATCATTTTTGATATAAAGCTTATTTAAACCCAAGCGACGAGCCAATCGATGGGAACGTAACAAGGGAGTCATACCTGTTCCCACGTCTATTACGTTGTCAGTTGCCACTGGCAAAAAGGGACGATAGCGCCAAATTGAATTTGGCCCAGCTGCAATTTTTTCCCGGGTTACACTCAGACTTAATTCACTGTAGTCATACTTGACTTCTAGTGGACCAAAACAAAACTCGCAAACATGACTGGCTTTCAGTTCGTATTCTGTGCCACATTCTTTACACTTTAAAGCCTTTAAAGTCGAAGTTGTTGCTTGGGTATCTTTGGTGATTGCCTGAGTCATAAATGAAGCCTTCCCTATTTTGTCAGTCAACTTTCGCCTGATAGTAACACGAGTCAAAATGCTCGTCAAACATACCCGACTTTTTTTGTCGGGTATGGTTATGTGATTGATGTCACACCTAGGTTTAACATTCAGAAAATGCTTTAGATAGAGGAATACATCGACCATCACACATCGTTAGTCAGAGGAGAAGCTACTTCTGACTAATTACGATGGATTGAAGGAGATGAAAAGCCTTGAAACATTAAGAGTGGAGACTTGCTCAGTCAAGGCAATTAACAGGAGTTATTATTATGACAACGACAGGACTGGATATCTTTGATACAACAGTTCAAACAACAATTCCTTGGGTAAATGATTTGCGTAATAAGCTAGGCTGGGAAAGCAAGCATCAAGTTTTTCAAGCCTTGCGTGCCACATTACACGCCCTGCGCGATCGCTTGACAGTAGAGGAAGCGGCACATTTAGGAGCGCAATTACCGATTCTTCTTGGGGGGTTTTATTACGAAAACTGGCGACCCGGTGCTACTCCCACCAAAGAACGCAATCAAGAAGCATTTTTACAGCATATCCGTGATTACTTCCGCAACACCGACCGTGAAATTGATGCGGAGGGTGTGGTGCGTGCAGTGTTCCAACTACTGTCTGAACGCATTACTAGGGGTGAAATTGAAGATGTAATCAATATGATGCCGCCAGCTTTGCGAGAACTGTGGCCTGAAGAAGTCCGTGCTTAATAGACTTATCCATTAAACAATTTAAATACATCAGGGGACTATCAAAAAATTTCTGCCACGGTTGGGAAAAAATTCACCCAGTGTCTAATTTACTTGGAAAGGACTTATATAAATTCAGTGAGGAACACAGATGGAGTACGAAAGATTTCTGGATGCTGCTTGTGAGCTAGCTTTTATCTCAGATAGAGAAACAGCTGATGCTGCTGTGAAAGCGGTACTCGGAATTTTAGCTAGCAAACTAGATGATCGGCAAGCCCTTGAGCTAAGTGAGGGTCTACCTGAACCTCTCAACTATGAAAGACTGCACTCTCACCAAATCAGAAAGCTACCTATTTCTGCGGAGGAATATATTGCCGTGATTCGCGAACAATTCAAATTAGATGATATTCAAGCAAGTCAGCTGATCCAACAAACTCTGCGAATTACCAAGGAAGCAGTAAAAGACAAAATGAACCAATTTACCTCCCGCCTACCTGCTGATTGGAGTGCTTTAATTGAAGCAGCTTAGGAATGCAGATTTAACAATATCGGCGTAAGTCCCCACCTATGGAAATGTTAGGTGGGGACACGACCTTGGCAATATCAATGGCTTTTTGGTTGGTGAGTGGGATAGATGAACAAGTGATACTGAGTGCTACACAAATTCGTTTTTGATTCTTGAATAAGACTCAGTACACAGTGAAACCTTTTTGTTCTATTTTTGTTTTTAACCTAGAAAAACTCAATTGTTAACCTCTTCTTTAAATAAAGGTGAGAACTTATTGTCATTCCACTGTTGGTGGAATGAATGTAGTGTCGGTAAGTTCCATGAAGTAGGAGAGTTTTCCTAGGATGATGATTCAGCTTGAACGCTTGAGTGTGACTTATTCTGGCGGAGTTCAAGCCCTCCAGTCGGTTTCTTTAAATTTTTACCCAGGGGAGTTTACAGTCATCTTGGGAGCTTCCGGTTCAGGTAAATCAACCTTGCTCCGGTGTTTAAATGGACTCATCCAACCAACGACAGGGTCTGTTACGGTAGACGGCTGGCGCAAATTGAATGACCCCAAAGCACTGCATGAGCATCGCCAGCGCACAGGGATGATTTTTCAGCAGCACCAGTTAATTGGTAGACAAACTGCACTACAAAATGTCCTGACGGGTCGTTTAGCCTACCACTCAACTCTGAGAAGCTTTTTTCCGTTGCCGAAAGTTGACCAACACATAGCCTTGGAGTGTCTAGAACGAGTAGGACTGTTAAATAAAGCCTTAGTACGAGTAGATAATCTCAGTGGTGGTCAACAGCAACGGGTAGGTATTGCACGTGCCTTAGCCCAGCAACCCCAGTTAATGCTAGCAGATGAACCAGTTGCTAGCCTTGACCCTACTAGTTCCCACAAGGTAATTTCCTTTCTGCGTCAAATTTCTCAGGAAAGCGGTATTGCAGCAATTATGAGCTTACACCAGGTAGATTTAGCTAAAGCCTATGCAGATAGGATAGTTGGTATATCTCAAGGTCGTATTGTTTTTGATGGTAATGCTGGGAATATTGAGGAATGGGAACTTAATCGCATCTATGGCAAGACTGAAAATGTTGACTTAGATGAGACAGAGGGGTTCATGGAAGGGGCATTTGGCAAATCCTCTCATGGAGAAGGCACTACACAATGAAGAAGCAGAGATAGGCAAGCACACAACAGTATTATTGCCAATTATTTCCAATGTTCAATACTTTGTTAGGAGAATCTTTATGGCGATTACAATTCAGAAAAAATTAATCACATCTGTTGCTTTAGCTGTGTTGGCTGTGGCTGGCTGTGGAGCACCTAATAACAAGACGGCTACTAATGGATCTGCTTCCCCCACTGCTAATCCTACAACCGCGGTTGACCCTAGTGTATCTGACCCCAAAACTTTGAAGGTAGCTCTTTTACCAGATGAAAATGCTTCAACTATCATCAAAAACAATCAGGGTTTGGAAAAATATTTAGAAGAAAAGTTAGGTAAAAATATTGATTTAGTGGTAACTACTGATTATTCTTCGATGATTGAAGCAGCAAGTAGCGGACGTTTGGAACTAGCTTACTTTGGCCCACTTTCCTATGTTTTAGCTAAAACTAAAAGTAATATTGAACCCTTCGCAGCATTAAAGAAAGATGGGGCAACCACCTATAAATCAGTGATTATTGCCAATACTAACAGTGGTGTGAATTCTATTGAGGAAGCGGCAGGAAAAACAGTAGCATTTGGGGATCAAGCTTCTACTTCTAGCCATTTAATACCCAAATCGATGATTGCTGATAAGGGTTTACAACCCAAAAAAGATTATCAAGAAGCTTTTGTTGGTTCTCATGATGCAGTTGCCTTAGCAGTTCAAAACAACAATGCTCAAATTGGTGGCTTGAGCAAACCTATTTTTGAATCTCTAGTTGAGCGCAAAGTTATTGATAATAACAAAGTCAAAGTTTTGGCAGAATCTAAACCATTTCCTCAATATCCTTGGACAATGCGCTCGGATTTAAACCCAGAACTTAAGGAGAAAATTCGTTCGGCATTCGTTGAAATGAAGGATAAAAATATCCTCGAACCTTTTAAAGCAGATGGGTTTGATGCTATTACAGATAAAGATTATGACGTAGTAAGGGATTTAGGTAAAACTTTGAATCTGGATTTTGCTAAGTTAAATTAATCGGGTAATCGAGAAAGTTCTACCATTAAAATAGAAAAAAATTCTTGTTTTAAGGAGGTGATTTTACTACAACCTGTGCCTTTTTTTGTTTTTTGCATTTGCCTATTTAATTAACTTTTATGTCTGGTTACCAAAAATTTGAACCCCTGTTAAAACAACAAAGACGTCGGAGATACAGGGATGTGTCGCAATTAGCTATTGTTGTAGTAGTTGTGATGGTGTCTTTTTTATTAGTTGGTCTGTTTGATTGGGAAAGATTGGTTAAGGGTGTACCTAGTGGTATAAATTTAATTAGCCAAATGCTCCCGCCTGATTTTAGCTCGGCTATTAATTGGATTAAGCCACTGTTTGACACCTTGGCTATGAGTGTTGCAGGAACTGCTATCGCTGTTTCTTTTTCTCTGCCATTGTCATTACTAGCAGCTAGTAATACTACACCTCATCCAGTTGTGTTTCACCTGGCGCGTCTGATTCTCAATGGTTTACGGGCTGTACCAGAACTGATTATGGGCATTATTTTAGTGGCTGCGGTTGGGTTTGGTGCATTACCGGGAGCCTTGGCAGTGGGGTTTCATTCTATTGGTATGGTAGGTAAGTTTTTTGCTGAGTACATCGAACACGTGCATCCTGCACCAATGGAAGCAGCACAGGCTGCCGGGGCGAATAAAATTCAGGTAATTTATCACAGCATCTTACCGCAAGTTTTTCCGCAAATGATAGATGTAACTTTGTATCGTTGGGAATATAACTTTCGTGCTTCTACGGTCATGGGTGCAGTGGGGGCAGGGGGTATTGGCTTTGAATTAATTGGTTCTTTACGTGTTATCAGGTATAAAGAAGTATTAGCAATACTACTGGTAATTTTGATGATGGTAATATTAGTAGATAGTTTCAGTGGCTATTTACGCAGACGTTTAGCTTGAGTAAACACCATGAAGCCAACGGTTGTAATTACTAACTGGGTACATCCAGAAGTGATTGAATTCCTTGAACCTCATTGTGAGGTCATTGCTAACGCCAACCAAGAGTCTTTATCTCGTGAGGAAATTCTGCAACGAGCTAAAAATGCTCAGGCGTTGATGGTGTTTATGCCAGACACCATTGATGAAAGTTTCTTGCAGCAGTGCCCCCAGCTAAAAGTAGTTGCATCTGCTCTCAAAGGCTACGATAATTTTGATGTTGATGCTTGTACCCGTTACGGTGTGTGGTTTACAATCGTGCCTTCTTTGTTGTCTGCACCCACTGCCGAAATTACCATTGGGTTATTAATTGGGTTAGCACGACAAATGTTAGTAAGCGATCGTTTTATTCGCACAGGTAAATTTGCAGGTTGGCGACCTCAATTTTACAGCTTAGGGCTAGCAAATCGCACCTTGGGAATTGTCGGTATGGGTGCATTAGGCAAGGCCATCGCTCAACGTCTGGTAGGCTTTGAAATGCAGTTACTTTACAGCGATCCCGTGGCTTTAACTCCACAACAAGAGGCAGCTGGGCAATTAACACGGGTACCTTTCGATATTTTAATTCAGTCCAGTGATTTTATTGTGTTGGCGGTGCCTCTGCAACCAGAAACTTTTCATTTAATCAATGCTAATACCTTAGGCACGATGAAACGAGGGAGCTTTTTAATCAACCCCTGTCGTGGTTCGGTAGTTGATGAGCAAGCGGTGTGTCAAGCCTTAGAATCTGGACACTTAGCAGGCTACGCTGCTGATGTTTTTGAAATGGAAGATTGGTATCGTAGTGACCGCCCCTACAAAATCCCCCAGTTGTTATTAGAAAACACCAATCAAACCTTTTTCACTCCCCATATTGGATCTGCTGTTGATGATTTGCGGCGCAACATTGCCCTAGAAGCTGCTCAAAATATTCTCCAAGCTCTGCAAGGTGAAAAGCCACAGGGAGCGGTTAATTGTCTTTGGACTTAAAAACACATTAATTGAAAATTCAAAATTTCTGAGGAATAGATTTTATTAAGACAGAAGAATTAAAATATAGGAACAAACTATCTATTTTAGTTTGAATCTCAACATTTAATTTACATAATAAAATAAAAATAACTAAAAGAATAGCTATGAATGAAACAGTAATTCGCCAACAATATGACCACATGGCAAATTTCTATGACCAGCGTTGGCATACATATATTACCAAAACCCTATGTGCTTTGAAAAATTGGGCCGAGATTGCACCAACAGCAACAGTGCTTGATATTGGCTGCGGAACAGGAGAATTTGAGCAATTATTACTCACGGAAAATCCACAGCAAGTGATTACTGGGGTAGATATTTCCGAAAAAATGCTTTTCGTAGCTCAACAAAAATTTTGTACTTATCCTCATGTTTCGTTTCAAAATGCCAGTGTGTCAAATTTGCCATTTACCAATAAAAGTTTTGATGTAATTGTATCTGCAAGTGCATTTCATTATTTTGATGACCCTCGTGGTGCATTAATGGAAATAAGACGTGTTTTAAAGCCAGAAGGTAAAGTATTTATTTTGGATTGGTGTAAAGATTATTTATGGTGTCAGGTATGTGATTTTATCTTGAAGTTTGTTGACCCTGCTTACAAAGGGTGTTATACCCAAAAAGAGTTTCATAATTTACTTAGATGTGCACAGTTTGATATAGATTCTGCAACTAAATTTCATTTTAATTTTGTCTGGGGAATGATGATGGCTAAGGCTACACCACAAATTGAACATAATAGCTTAACTACCTAAAGCCACTACACCTTTGGGCTGCTGTACTGATAGGATTTTTTCCCCATCCTTTTAGCCGCCACTCACAGGGGGAATTAGTACAACCTCATCGTTATTTTGTAGTAGGGTATCGGGATCCACCAATGTAAAATTAATACCAAAACGCGTCAAGTCGCGCCATTGAGTCAGTTCTGGGTGTTCAGAAATTAGGCGATCGCATACTGCGCTAACTGTTGTACCATCAGGAAAATCTAGTATTAATTCTGGCAAACCATAGGCTTCTTGATAAGCTGCAAATAACTTGACTTTAACAGTAATTGTAGACTGAGACATATAGAATCATTTTAGAAAAAAGTTAAAATCATCTTATCCGACTAATAGGGATACACATTGGTGTACCAACAACCGGGTCTGTGATAATTTGGCAATCTAAGCCAAAAACTTCTTGCACGGTAATTTCAGTCATGATTTGTTCTGGTGTGCCATGGGCATAAATACTACCATGTTTCACGGCTACCAAATAATCTGCATAACGACAGGCTTGATTTAAATCATGGAGCACCATAACTAAAGTAATGTTACGATTGCGGTTTAACTCCCAGAGTAAATCTAACACTTCTATTTGATGTGCCAAATCTAAAAAAGTTGTTGGTTCATCTAGGAGTAAAATATTTGTATCCTGAGCTAATACCATTGCAATCCAAGCACGTTGACGCTGCCCACCAGAAAGAGTATCTAACTCACGTTCAGCTAGTTCTTTCATTCTTGTGGTTTCTAGTGCTATCTCCACAAAGCGTTCATCTTCTTTAGTCCACTGCTGCATCCAATTTTGATAGGGAAATCGTCCACAAGCTACTAAATCTCTAACCGTTAAACCTTCTGGTGCAACTGGACCTTGAGTGAGAATGCCTAATTTTTTAGCAACATTTTTAGTTGATAATTTAAACAAATCTGCTGCATCTAAATAAACTGTACCTTTTTTTGGTTTCAGTAATCTTGCCAACCCCCGCAATAGTGTAGATTTACCGCAACCATTACCACCAACTAAGATAGTAATTTTTCCTTGGGGGATAGTTAAATCGAAATTTTTTACTATAGTTACCCCATCGTAACCTAAACTTAAGTTATTGGTTGATAGTTGATGATACATAGAACTTGGTGATTTCATTTTTTCTGGTTTTTGACTAATAAATATATGAAATAAGGAGCACCAATTACAGCAGTAACAATGCCACAAGGAATTTCTACAGGAGCAAAGATAATTCTACCCAATAAATCAGCAATAACTAAAATCATTCCACCCCAGACAGCAGATACCGCAATTAACCCTTCATGATTTGCACCCACTAACTGACGGGCAATATGGGGAGAAATTAATCCTACAAAACCAATAGTTCCAGCAGTAGCCACGGCTGCACCAGAAAGTGCAGCACTAATTAATATTAAAAAACTGCGTTGCCATTCTACTCGACTACCTAAACCTATAGCTATTTTATCTCCTAAAGCCAAAGCATTTAATTGTGGTGCGCTGGCTAAAGCTAAGGGAATAAATACTATCAACCAAGGTAGTAAAGCTCTCATCTGTTCCCAACTGCGCCCATAAACGCTACCAGCTAACCAAACTAAAGCTTGACTAACGCTGTAAATTTCACCAAATGTCACCAATAGGCTGGTACAAGCACCAGTAAGAGCAGAAATTCCCACACCAATTAAAATCAAACGAATAGGATGAGTACCCCTATCCCATGCTATTAAATAAATAGCTACAGAAGTAGCTAAAGCACCAACAAAAGCAGCTAAGGGCAGACTTCCCGCCGGTAAATTGGGAAACAGGACAATCAAAGCTACAGCTGCTAAACCAGCACCAGCATTAATGCCAATAATACCCGGGTCTGCTAAAGGATTTTTTGTGATCCCTTGCATAATTGTACCGGAAATTGCCAAAGCTATGCCCACCAGTGCAGCTGTTAAAGTTCTTGGTAGTCGTAGGGTATTAATTACAAAAGCATGGTCAGGATTTCCTGTATCTATACGTAAAACTGTTTTAATTACAGTTAAAGGAGGTGTAGGATATTCACCGACAGCAGTGCTAACCACCATTGTTACTAAAGTGATAATTATTAAAATAAGTAAAACAATGGGGACGCGTTTGTGGAGGCGGAAAGAAATGGGAAATGTTTTTGAGCGGACAATTAAGCTATGATTCTTCATTTTTGGAGATTGATTATTTTTTGAGATTACTTTTGGCTAAATAAATGAAGAATGGCGCACCCACTAAAGCAGTCATAATTCCTACGGGAATTTCTTGGGGTCGAATTACTAACCTGGCAAATATATCTGAAATTAAAAGTAAGATTGAGCCAAAAATGGCACTATAAGGTAAGATCCATCGATAATCTATTCCAACTAAAAAGCGCACTAGATGGGGAACGATTAAACCAATAAATCCAATTCCTCCAGTAACTGCAATTGCACTACCTTGTAAGAGAAAAACGCTTAGAGCCGCAGCAATTTTTATCCATAAAGTTTGTTGACCTAATCCTTGGGCAATATCTTCTCCCAGGCTTAAAATTGTGATTTGTCTTGATAAGAGAAATGCCAAAATCAAGCCAATGCAAATGTAAGGCAATACTTGAGTAATAATACTTGCATCGGCAGCAGCTAAGGAACCCGCTAACCAAAAGCGAATTTCTTCTAGTGTCCGTTGACTGACTATTAAAATTGTGGTGATTAGTGAAGTAAGTAAGGCGCTAATAGCTGCACCGGCAATAGTGAGATTTAGAGGCGTTATCCCGCCGCGACCAAGGGAAGCTAAAAAATAAACACTGACAGCAGTAATTCCCGCACCTGCGAAAGCATACCAAATATAAATATTCAATGCAGGTGTTCCAAAAATAAAAATGGCGATGACAACAGCTAAAGAGGCACCCGCATTAATTCCCAAAATCCCAGGTTCGGCTAATGGGTTGCGGGTTATACCTTGCATCAAAGCACCAGATACGGAAATTGCAGCACCTACAATGATAGCTAACAGCGATCGCGGTAATCTGACGGTACGAATAATTAAATGGTCTTTAGAATCATCAAAGCTAGTCAAGGCCGCATAAACGCTATCTAAGGGGATATCTGCTGCGCCCAGAGTAACACTGAAAATCAGACATGTTAAGAGAATTAGTAATCCTAAAACTAAACCGCCAATCGGCCAAGTTAGGGACTGTACAAATCCTCTGTCTAAGGAGGAAGTTGATTTAATCATTCACCATGTGACGTTTGTCTTAACGAAGTTGATAATTTATTTCAAGTAGCTATAAAATTAAATAACATAAATTCTTATCTAGTGGAATAGCTGAATTGCATTAATCGCCCAAAAAGTCCTATTGGCGCTGATTTAACTTTTGGCTCAAGTGATATTTTTTTGACATTGGCATGAAACAAGCCTTGGCTGTAGCTGATATTTACGCTACGGGACAGTGGGGTGTTTACTGGCTTGAGGAAGGGATGGGTAACTTGTGGTTAGAGTGGTTAAAAAAGCTGCTCTAATTTTTGCAACTCTCGCTTTACCTCTAGAAACAGAGCTTGATTATTAGGATCTGTCTTCAGGGCTTTTTTGAGATAGATTTTGGCTTTTAAAAGTTGATTTTCGGGAATTAAAGCTTGTCCCCAGATTTGATAGGCAACTGCTTGCCATTGGCGCACTTCTGTATCTGTGGGTAAACGTGCTGCTAAAGCTTCCGCCAAAGCGATGGCTTGGGAAAATCTTCTTTCTTTTAAAAAACGTTGCAATTGTTCATAAGTCTTCCACTTGAGCCTTTCTTCTATTTCTACAACATGGGGCGGTTTTGGTCTGGGGTTTTTTTCAGCTGTTACTGTGGTTGTGGGTGTTGTTTGTGCATGGGTGGATTTGCTGTTGTCACCTGCAGACATAGAAGAATGTCTCGACCCTTGGGCGGTCTCCTGGGAAGGTACTTTTGTGAGAAGGAGTTTGTAAGCCTCTGTTAAAGCAATAAACTTATCTTTAGCTGTGATGTCATTTGGGTTAACGTCGGGATGATATTGTTGCGCTAATCGTCTGTAAGACGCTTTGATGTCAGCAAAAGAGGCTCCTGACCTTAAACCCAACAAACGGTAGCAATTTTGAAGATCCATTTTGATCTATCAGCTATTTGCTTTTAAGTTTAGAATTGCGATTATAAATAATCATCACATAATTTATGGTTTGCGCTTGACTATTTTGCTAGATTTAGAAAGATTTCTCATTTCTGATGTACTGAGTGATGCGAAGTGACCCGGTTGATGGGAGAATGAAAACGAGAAATGACACTTGTCTGATTTTGTTCCCAGGCCAAAGGAATTTTGAGAAATGTGGAAAAGAATTGTATTTATTTTGTTATTAGTCTTCAGCATGAGCCTGAGTAATGCTGGTGTGGCTGCTGCGGCTGGATTGAACAGCTTTGTAGATTCCTATGATGGTTATCAGTTTTCATACCCTAATGGCTGGTTACAAGTTAAGGTTACCAACGGCCCCGATGTGGTATTTCATGATTTGATTGAAATATCAGAAAATGTCTCTGTAGTAATTAGCCCTGTGCCCGAGGGCAAAACTTTGACAGAATTGGGAACACCCACAGAAGTAGGATATAAATTAGGAAAAGCGGCTCTTGCGCCTCCCGATTCCGGTCGTTCAGCAGAGTTAGTCAACGCTTTTGAAAGCGAATCCAAGGGCAAAACATACTATATATTAGAGTATAAGGTGAAACTTCCTAATCGGGAAGATAGACATAATGTAGCTAGTGTGGCAATTAGCCGTGGGAAGCTGTTCACTTTCAACGCTTCTATTCCTGAAAGGCGTTGGCCGAGAGTTCAAAGGCTGATGGAAGATGTGGTAAGTTCTTTTTCGGTGTATTAATGAGAATAGGGTTGACACTCCCCTGCCTAAAGGTGAGGGGATTATACATTCACCGTCAAAACTTGCTCAACCAGGCTTGCTCCAAGGAAAGTAGAGGCTTCAACTCCTGTAGCGTTAATATACCTGACGGCACGCTACGCGAACGGCGATGCCCTCCCCTATTTTTGCCTAGATTGAGAATATTTACTGCTGCATTCACATCTCTTTGTAACTCACAACCACAACTACATTTATGGGTACGAGTAGAAAGAGATTTTTTCACAATTGCACCACAATTGCTGCATTTTTGAAATGTGTAATGTGGAGTATGTGAAACATTTCCCAAAATTTCTGCTAATCTACTGAACCCCCATGCTTTGGCTCTGATAGCAACAACAGGGTGTAGTGTTCCAAATTGCATTGTGCTGTCGAGCGTTTGCTGATTTCTCTAATTGTCCGATACCTTGAATGTAGACGACACCGTTTTTAGATTCACTATTTTATCATCCTGTCAATGCGTAAGTCCTAAACCATTTGAATGTTGATTAGCTGCTTTAATTTTGTTCCAAAAGACTTTGAACTACATACCCCCCCACTAAGCATAAATCGCTTTTCCCTGTGCCGGAGGCAATCGCGCAGTCCCTTCTCGTGCTGTAGACATAGCTATGTCCTCCATTTATGGTTGGGGGAACGTATTTTAATTCCTCCTATTAACTGATAAATATTCTGAAAATCTCCAGTTATTTCGCATTCACAGTGGGAATTCGTTGCAATGTCTCCCCAAACTTGTTGGCATTATAAGCTGTTTTGTCCAATTTTTTGGAAACATTAGAAACATTAGTGAAACATCGCAAAATTTTCTTGACAATTAGTTAGGTAAGTACCAAAATTGGACAACAAGCGCGATTAAGAGATTGGTCGATGAAAGTCACTAGGCATCGAGACAAAATTTTGGCAGGACTACAGAAATGGTTTCGTATCCACAAACAGGGTCCTACTTTAGAAGAGTTGTGTGCTGAACTGGAAATGCAACCCCGTCAGAAAGCCACCCTGCAACGGTGGTTGCAGACCATACGAGGTATCGATGTGGAATGGGAAGATAACGTCGCCCGTAGTCTTCGCTTGCTTACCCCTGAACCAGAAATTGAGCCAGGGCTACAGATACCCGTAACGGAAACATTGCGGTATTTAGCCACTGGCTTGGCAGAGTGGGAAAAACTTGAACCTATGAACAGAGCGCATATTCCAAAAGCTCTTCGTGTCGGTATGTCCAGGATGTATTTAACATCTTTGCTGTCTGGAGATGAACAGTCTCCTTCAAACCTGCCAGAATTTTTTGACTGGGCAAAAAAACCAGTCAAGGACTGGCAACCAGCAGCAGAGATTAAACACCTTTCATCGGAAGTCACCCTGATAGAAGATGGAATAGTTTCTGATTTTGCCCTCCAATGGCAAGTTACGGGCGCTGATGTAGAAAAGCAGGTGCAAGAGAAAGTCCTGCAAGATGTCCTGGTATACTGTCGAGCCAACCAACTAGAAGAAGCTTATCGCGCTTTACGAAAGCTGATTATCGAGCATCCTGTCCTTCCCTACGCTGAATACCGTCGCCTTTTGTCTTCATCCCAATTAAGACCTCTGCGTGATTTTTTGCTGCAAATTTATGTGGATTTGGTTGATTTAACCAGTGACCACACTTATCACTTCTGCCCTCGCTGTAAATATGTAATGCGCCGCCGTCGAGATGGGACTTATAACTGCCGAAACATAACTTGTGATCAACTGAGTGCCAAACTCCGCCTCCCACCCCAACCGTCAATTCCCAAGCATGAACTAGAAGATTGGAAAGCCCTCACCCCAGGGGTGCATCGGTACGGGACACTGCCAGGAATTTGGGAAATTCAGCTAGCAGAAGCCCTGACAAAACTGGGAGTACGGGTCACTCTTTGGCCTGAAATTGATGAATTTGACTTACTCGTAGAGTTTACTAAGAAAATGCGCTGGGCAATTGATGTAAAAGATTGGTCGTACTTAGATGAAGAACGTTTACGGAAGGTAGAGTACCGCTTTGATACTACTGAAACCTTTATCGTCTTCCCAGATGAACGAAATGATGTCTTACGAATTGAGGTGGAACGCCAAAGGCTCGAACCAGAATTGGGTGGTGTGCGCTTGAAGCTGGTTAGTGAAATTATCTCCCAAGCTAAAAAAATTCTGGAGAAGAATCATGCGTGATAGTTCTCAATGGAGTAAACCATTGCGTGAAGCCCTTCGCAAATCCCTGGACTTAAAAGCTTATTTAGAACAAAGTTTACCTGATGCAGATACGAATATACAGCAGCGAGAAATAGTACGTCTTGCCCAACTTATTGCGGAAGTGGAATTGGGGTTAACCTCACTGATGGAGGTAGCCCCAGAAGAAAGAGCAACATCCGTATCAGCGTTACTTTTAGGATATCGTTTTCCTGTCAAAGCACTTGAAAGTGAAGAAAACTGGCTCCTCGTACAAAAAGCCCGTTTTTATCTTGTGCGTCGCAAAGGAAGACAATGGGAGCGTACTTTGACTGAATACATCAAATTACCTGAAAATTTGAGGATATTCAGCTTAACGGATATCAATGATGTTCCTCAACTGATTCCATCTAGCACTTACCCCCAACGTTTACAATTATACCGTCAGACCTTATCAAAAACTCCACCGCACAAAAAGCAAAAAGTCAAACTAGCAACCTCTGGTTACTGGTATGCCAAAGTTTCCGATCAAGAGCACACTACCGTTGATGTTCCCATCAATATTCCTGAAGCTGTGGCTAATCTTGCTCCCTCTCCGCAGATATCTTTTCATAGCACACGCACGGCTGTGAATCCCTCTCGTCTTGTCACTTTTGAAAAATTGCTACAAGATGCTCAGGAAATGGATGAAAAATTGGCTCAAGCTGAGTACGAGCCAGAAAATTATCATCAACGTCTCACAGGAATTGCTTTAAAATTATATGACGCATCAATAGATGATTTTCAACCTTCCCTACCAAACACTGAAATCAAACTAGACCAACTTATCCACATTGTCGGTTTATTGAATGTGGGTAAATCAACACTGCTTGAAATTCTGATTTACCATTTTGCGAAACAAGGATATCGCTGTGCATTGCTGGTAAACGATATTGTAGCGGCAGTGCGTCTTGCATCTTTATTTCGAGAGAAATTGGGAATTTTGGCCTCTCCTGTATTGGGAAGCGATCGCTTTCAACACTTAGAAAAAGTTTATGAACCAATTCTAGCAACCAAGGGTGACGAAATGGAAACAGGAGCAATCCACCCAGCATGGCGTTGGTTTAGTCCTGTCTGTCCCTTACTAGCTTTAGTGCAATCAGAAGCAAAATGGGAGTTCGGTGAAGAACCATGCCACAATCTTTACCAAAAACAAACCACTACCAAAAATGGCAATTCCCAGGCAAAAGATGATGAAGATTTTGACGAGGGCGACACTGAAGATAAATATACTTGTCCCTTGTATTACAAATGTCCGCGTCACCAATTAGAACGAGACATAGCCACTGCATTGGTTTGGGTGTTAACACCAGCCAGTTTCATTCATACCCGCGTTCCCCCGCAAGTTTTGGCAAAAAAACTGACCTTTGCTGAAGCCGTTTACCGTGAATGTGACTTTCTCTTTGTTGATGAAGCCGACAGGGTACAGGTGCAGTTTGATGAAGCTTGTGCGCCCGATGAAGTCTTAGTCAATTCTTCTGGAAACTCCCTATTAAATCAGCTAGGACTTAAATTTGCTACCACTATTTATAATTCTGACCGCCGCAGCATGGGGGCTGAACTCGTTTCTACAGCAAAAAGAGCCAATGACTATGCTCAAATTGCCACAGATTTAATTCTTCCACGGCTGCATAACCAGCCCAAACTTGTGGAATGGGTAGGACCAAATCCCTTTACAGGTCGTTCACTCTTCGCCCATATTATCCGCGACATTCTGGACAAGCCAAAAACAGAAGAAGACAAACCATCTCCCAAGCTAAAACGTGCTGAACGCAGCAAGGAACGACAAAAACGAATTTCGGCTGGTTTACCCCCCGAAGAGGAACGCCAGCGTCGTAAAAAAATCATGGAAACTTTGGAAGGATTTTTGCAAGCCCCCCTTAATCGTCGCAAAGGAGGAGAACTTTCAGACCTTGCCTTTAGCCTACTGAGTGCCGAAAATGATGAAAGGGCGTTAACTGAGGTTGCTGAATGGTTACGCAAGTGGCTGGAATTATTAGGGATTTCTCTCACAGAAAAAACTAAGTTTGAGGAAGTTACACTCCATTTGCATTTAGCAATTCTGGTAACGGTACTCAACGATAAGCTAGGTTTTCTAGTGGATAACCTGAATGCACTGATGCGGGCGCCAGTTATTGACTTGCACGACACGAGTCTTGCTCTTGTGTACCGCCCACCTAGTGATTATCTGCCAGTTGTGCCATCTTCACCAGTGGGGAACATTTTGGGCTTCAGGTATACACGGGATCGGAGCCACAAAACTGGTGGTAAGTTGGAGTACTTCCGCTACGTTGGAGTTGGACGCTATTTACTTCTTAATTTTCCCCATCTCTTTGCTGTTGATGGTTGGGATGGACCCCATACAGTTTTGATTTCCGGCACTAGCTACGCTCCAGGGACACCTGCTTATCACATCCGCAAAAAACCGACTATCTTGCTAGAACCAGCTACCAATAACAACACAGCAGGTGATGCCGGGATTAGTGAAAGCGACTTTTGCTTCAGTTCCCAGCGTAATGCAGTTGGCAAGTACATTGCCCTATCGGGACTGCCACCGGCGATGAGAAAAACAGCTGCCAACGAAATGGTCAAGGCCATCTGTCACAGTCCTGGGCAAGCTACCAGCTTTCTGACTGAGTTATTTGAGACTTTAAAGGTTCAAGAACAGAAAGACCCCCAACGTTGGGGCGATCGCCAACGCTTATTGCTGATCATCAACAGCTACGATGAAGCCGAATTGGTGGAGTCAATTTTAAAACCCCTCTACCGTAATGTTGAAAATCTTAACGGCATTGCTACCCTGCGCCGTGACAATGCTCCGGCTCATTTGAGTGGTATTCGTCGAGGTCAAATTCGTGACCTCGCTCAAATGTCTACCACAATTGTCGTTGCACCTTTGATGGCATTAGAACGGGGTCACAATATCCTCAACGAGAACCGGATAGCGGCCTTTGGAGCGGCAGTATTCTTGAGCAGACCAATGCCAGTTCCTGATGATTGGCAAACTACCGTCCAGCAACTGAATAATTGGGCGCTGGAAAACTCTTCCAATTTTAGGCTTTATGATTCACTACAAAAACGAGGGGATGCTCTCACACTGACGAATGTAGAAAATGAGTTCTACCAGTATGCAGTGGCGAAGATGCTTGACTTGAACTGTCGGGCGATGTCGTTTAAGCAGTTAACCAGCGATGAACGTTCTATACTTTGCTGGACTCAATTGGTAAGTGTTTGGCAAATTATCGGGCGTTTAGTACGGGGAGGAGTTCCCTGCATTGTCCATTTTCTAGATGCCAAGTTTGCACCTAAATCGGTTGACAGTGAACTCGATAACGAAGTCACCTCACTGTTAGTTGCCATGATTAAGGAACTTCAACTTGCTATTGAGCCAGAAGACAAACAACCTTGGGAAAAAACATTAGCCAAATCCCTCTATGGTGCTTTCTTTAACGCACTCAAACAAACAAAGGATTTACGCTACGACCTTTAAAATCCTTTCGTCATTGATCTTCTTGGTAAACAATCTTGGCGGAAAACATGGCATTGCTAAATAGTGAATTGGGATATGAAATTGGGTCGTAAACGCTTTCAGCGAATGCCCCTAAGAAAGCGATAACAGCTAATGGTGAATGCTTGAGGTCTGTATATTCATATTTTGGCTCAACAACGCCGAAAACATTCCCCAAATTCCTCTACAGTGCTTGCCTCAATGTACAGAACAAAATCAAAGATAAGGAGTTAAATTATGGCTTTTAAAATTATTCTTCCCGGAGCTTGGGAACTGACTAAGGATGAACAATACGAGCTTTTTTCTCTCCATGTCCCTACTGTATGGCAGCAAGTCGCTAAAACTCTGGCGCAAAAACGTGTCAAATTGCTAGGTAGAGGTTATCCCTCCGTCCCCGTCTACTCCCTCGAACCGATTATGGCGGCTAGCTTCCCTAGAATTATTCAGACAGTACGTAATGGCTGGCAACGTCCCGGTGTACCTTGGATATTAGCAACAGAACGTGCTGAACTCTTCAACTTACCTGACCTGATCAAAGATTGGTTGCGCGAAGAATTTAGCTATTGCTTAGGTGATGATGAAGTCGAATCTATTCTCAACAAACTTGATGATAATGTTTGGGAATGGGACAAGAAATCAACAGTTTATCCTTTGCTTCTTCCACCCAATAACCCACATAAAATAGATATTCGCTGGCAGGCAATACCTGATTATTTGGCTGGAGAATTTCTTAAAAATCCACAAGTCACTTTTGGTTGGGATAATCAGTACCAATTAACTTTTTACCAAGTAGTAAACCTTAAGCCAGGAGCCGAACTAATGTCATGGCCTCCTTATCGAGTTCCGCTAATTAAAAAGAAAAAACAAGTTGGCACAGTAAATATCTCATTTGTCATTCATTTCAAGTTACAAACAGTACCTTGGCGGAATCAACCAATGATTTATCATCAACTATCGATTAGACGCTGGATGACTGAATCAATGAAACGCTGGCCTTATCGGGGTGCTACCGCTTTAATTGGTGATAATCGACGATGGTTAGATGGCAAAAAACAACCATTCCGCTTTATTCCTCTGGGGATAAAGCAAATTACAACACAAGCAGGAAGGGAAGCAAGATGGCCAAGAGCTATTAGTGAATTACTCAAAATTAATGACTCACCACTCCCTGACCTTGATAGTTTGGCTAGTGAGCCAGTTTTTAATTGGTCTGTGTTCGGTACTTCTCCCACTGGAATGCAAGCTGCTATTGCTTATGATTCTCGACATGTGGGTGAATTACCTTGTCTCCCTGGTGTAAGTCCGCTAGATTTAGCTAGTTTAGATAGTGCTATTCAAAACAAGATTGAACAAGAAAATTTACCAGTTCGCCGTATAGGTGAAGGTATGAAAAAAACAGGTACATCTATATCTTTTTGGGGAAATGTAAAGTCACGAAAAAATCTTGATGGTTTATCTACGCCGATGCTGCGTCCAAAAATTGCTGCATCCGCTACATTTCGACACCCTGAAAACTCTCCTCATACCATCCTAATTTTGTGGGAAACCCAAAAATGCCGAGATGCGCTCATTGAGGAAATTTGTAAATTACTTTCTCTCTCACCCCAGGGAGAAACAATCACTTATGAACCTTCAACTGGCTCCACAGGAGAAGAAACCCTTTATCAAAATCAGGATGTATGTTTGCGGATTAGAACTCAGCACGTCTCAGACATAACAGGAAAACTAGATGTTGATGATCCTGAAGCTGAAGGAAATAACCGACAACAAAAACGTATTACTTTAATAAGCAAGCGTATTCATCAGATTACCTCATATTTACCCCCAGCCGAAGGATTAAGTGGTGCTTTAGTGGAAATTAAACCAAAGAAATCTTTCTTTCCACCAGAGTCAGATCCCAAACTGGCTGTGCGAATTGGGGTAATGCAGGCTGGTTATGTTAATCAGCATATTCATGCTTTAACAACAGCTAAAAAAGAATCTACGCATCGGGTGCAAAGGGCAGTAACTGATTTATTAAGACAATTTGGAATTTTACCTGCTCCTCTTATCGACTTTGAAAAAGATGCCATAGATCCAAATATGTGGCTGACTTGTTTTTATGTTTTACGTCGCACTCGCAAAACAACAGCTAGTAATAAAGCTTCTATTGTGGGGTTGATGGTACGAGTCAACCCCATCAAAGGAACGGTACAGATCACTACTCCTACTTTATTCGCTACACAAGGCTGGGTATCTTATTCAGCAGGACTGGGATATTTACTCAGTGAAAAATGGGAACCATTTAGTGATGCTGATGAAACGACTGGTGATATTAGCGATGCACAACAGTTTAGTGATGCCAAAAGTGAACAGAAGTTTCTCAATAAATTTGTGACTGATTGCTTGCGTGATTGTTTAAGTACATCAATTGAAGAGGAAAAACATCCTCATGTGCTATTCATGGCGGAAGCCATCAATGCCCGTAAAATGCTGACATGGTTACAAAATCCTCAACTACCAGCTAACAATTTACCCGATGAACTAAAACGGTACATGACAGAATCGGAAATAAATCGGCTTTCGGTTGTGCGGTTAAGAGTTCCACCTGATGGTGAAGTTCCCGTTGCTATTGCTAAGGGTTCTCCTGGTAGCAGAACTAATGGTTTATTCTGCTGGCAAGGTGTTTGTGATGATGAGGCAACAGCACTTTACCTGAGCATGAGGAAGCAATTAAATACCGAGCAAGGTACAAATACATTACAAAAGCCACAGTCTCGTCTGGATAATGGCAGTGTACAAGCAGGTAATCCAAAACCGTTAGAAATAGCTGTTATTCATCACCCAGGTTTTAAACGAGATAAGTTAGCTTGCTTTATCCATAATCTTAGAAACCGATGGCCATATTTTGCTAATCAGGTTGGTTTACCATTACCTTTTCCCTTGGCAATTTCAGCTAAACAATATGCTGTGAGTGCTAAAGATAGCGTGGAATCTCCTGAGTTAGAGGAGGAGGAAGATTCTTTTGAATCTGTTGATTAAATGTACTTGCCTAATAGCCATCGCTTTGCACCATCCCTTCCACTTAGCATAAAAATTTTCCCGCTTGACATAGTCGGGGTCAAATGAGCAATAAGTACTGTACTATCTGGAGTAGACTGAGCTAAGGCAATAGCTTCAGCTTCTCCACGATCAACTAGGATTGATAATGGTTCTAATATCAGGGCTTCGGGGGTTTGAATTTATAACCAAGTTAATTGACTGACGGCTTGTGCGCCAGGTAAACCTGCACCTTGGACTGTGACTTCATCCCATACGGCTGGGGGAATTAATATTTGCTGATACAGTTGGGGCAGAAGTTCTAGTTGCCCGATAATTGACAAGGAGATGAAGGGGCTGCTATCGGCAACAATCACAGAGTTAGTCATCCCGTAATTCGTCAGCGATTTGGTCATCATCAAGGTTGACAACTGGGATTTGCAAACGCCCTAGTTCGTACATGAATTGGGGTTTGTTCATACTGCAAAAGGCGGCAGCTTTACCAAGGGATAGTCTGCGTAGTTCAAATAGCTTGACTGCAAGCAAAAATTTCAGTTCTCCTTCTAATGCTTGGGGTGATTTGCGGGAGCTAATGAGTAAGTCATCGGGATACTGAAGGGATAGGATGTGCATAGTTTGGCTTTTACTTCCTGATGCCTAATTATTTCTTGATTATGGCTCATACCAGACCAGCTAGGATAGCGATCGCACCCAGTATCGAGTGACAGATGATAATAGATGGCATTGCATATTTCACGCATATCTGTTACGGTTCTACACTCCATATCAGTTAAGTCTGTGGGGTAAGACTTTCGTGCCATGACTAACTATGTAAATACACTGTGTATAATGTATTTTGTCCTTACCGTAAATCTTTTATTTTCGCTTTTAGATTTACTTTATAAATAGCCTCTAAAGGGGCTTTGCCCTCGCCTACATCCACCGCCTAAAGTACAATAAAGTATCGGAGCGTCTCTCCGATACCTTATCTCGGTGGTTTTGGCTCCCTCGATGTTCTTATAAAGGAAGGCAGATTGCTTTCCCATGGGTAGATAACAATTTCCACTTTTAGCTCAAGTCTCATGAAAACACCTTTATTTGTACTGGCTTCAGCTTCTTTGGCCCGACACCGCTTGCTGCAAAGTGTTGGGATGGAAGTCATAGTTAAACCTAGTGATTTTGATGAGTCGCAAATTCAAGTCAATGAACCAGCACAATTGGTACAAATTCTCGCACAACGTAAAGCGGAAACTGTAGCTCCACAGTTTGAATCGGCTTTGATTATGGGTTGTGATTCCGTGTTGGCTATCAATGATAGGATTTATGGCAAGCCAGCTGATGCTACAGAAGCCATTGCTCGTTGGCAGTTCATGCAAGGTAAATTTGGGGATTTGTATACGGGTCATGTGTTAATAGACTTATGTCAAAACCGGACTTTAGTCAGATGTCAAGTAACACGGGTGCATTTTGCCAAAATGAGCGATCGCACCATCAAAGCCTATGTTGCCACAGGGGAACCCCTCAAGTGTGCTGGTGGTTTTGCTCTTGAGGGTTTTGGTAGTTTATTTGTAGAAAAAATCGCAGGTTGTCATAGCAATGTGATTGGATTGAGTTTACCTCTGCTGCGACATATGTTAGAAGATTTGGGATACGATGTTACTGATTTCTGGCATTAGCATTAGTTAATATTGCGTCAACCAGTGGGTGTTTGAG
Organism: Umezakia ovalisporum Ak1311; assembly: GCF_029891685.1. Taxonomy (NCBI): domain Bacteria; kingdom Bacillati; phylum Cyanobacteriota; class Cyanophyceae; order Nostocales; family Nodulariaceae; genus Umezakia; species Umezakia ovalisporum. Next base: position 57,914 of record NZ_JANQDJ010000009.1, read on the forward strand.
AAACAAAGTGGATTTTAATGTGGCAAATGCTTGCACCGTCTGCTTTTGAATCTCTAATTCAAATATTGAGGTTGACGCAGGTGTATTAAACTAGTTGAGAAAGAATCTCAAATTATGTATTTGTTAACATTAGTTAGGGAAAAGGTATCGGAAAAAACCGACTCCTGTTAAAGCTAGACCGATGAGTGGTGTAATATTTGTTGGTTCTGGAACTGATTGAGGAACTGTAATATAACCGTTGACTAAAGCCACACCATTTAAAATGGTAGTTTGGCCTAAATTTACGGTGTCTTCTTGAATAAAAGTTAGTGTACCTGTAGCATTTTTAAACATACCTGTACCCCCAGTAATGTTCAAAATACCGGAACCTTTAGCTGTTAAATTCTCAAAATCAATTGAAGCATTAGCATCAGCATTTCCAAATATTGTATTAGCACCATTGCCAAATGAGATGTAGCCCAATGGATATCCTTCCATACCAAACACTGTGGGGTCTATATTAAATGCTACGTTTCCGTTTTCATCGGTGAAAGAATATGTCAGACCTTCATATAGTCCTAAATTATAGGGGGCATTATCACTTACAGCTCTCTCAGATACTTGTGCAAGATTGTCTGAGATAGGTTCGATGATAATTGTGGTTTCATATTCACCACTAAATGGATATACAGTTTGTGCTAATGCTTTCGCCGGGTTTGAGTAAAGACTGACTGTAGTTACAACCAGTGGAATTAACCATCTATTAAATGAATCGAGTACCATTTAAAATCTCCTATACGGAAAATCATTGAATTTTTAAAAAGCCAAATTTTAAATTCTGATAGGATATTTAGAAAGTCCTGAGGAAATAAACAATTTAGGCATGTGAATTTAAGGGGTTAACAGAAATATCCTTGAAGCTTTTTAAAATTTAAAATATTTGAAATATAGTTATAATAAAAAATATTTTGATTAGGGTGTCAATTTTTTATTGATATTAAATTTTATATCCTCGACTTCTTGGAAAAGTGGGGAATATATTGTTGAATTTTTTACCAGTTGTCTGTAACTGAGCTCTTCTTTGGGTTTTTGCGGCCTGGTCAAAAAAAATATTTTCTTATGTTGCCAATTAAAACGAAGGGGTACAGCAGAAGGTAGACTGACAAATACATAGTATTTGTAAGAAAAAGATGTCAATTATTCCCACTACCTCGCTGCGAAAACAACAACATCCTTTAATTGAGGAATTAGCTAATTGTATTGAAGAAGTTTGGCATAACCACCTAGATCTGTCTCCTTACATTCTACCTTCAGAATTGGGGTATGTGGAGGGAAGACTAGAAGGCGAAAAACTAGTGATAGAAAATCGCTGCTATCAAACACTACAATTCCGCAAAATGCACTTAGAATTGGCGAAAGTGGGAAATATGCTAGATATCTTGCATTGTGTCATGTTTCCGCGTCCAGAATATGATTTACCTATGTTTGGTTGTGACGTGGTAGGCGGTAGAGGTCAAATTAGTGCGGCTATCGCTGACTTATCTCCTGTAGACTTGGAAGGCAAGTTACCATCCTCATATTATGGCAAACTCTCAGCATTGGTGGGGTTGAACTTTGCCCAACCCCGGGATTTACCGGAATGGGGTCATATATTCTCAGAATTTTGTATTTTTGTCCGTCCTAGTTCCCCGGAAGAAGAGACAAGGTTTGTTAACCGTGTGCAAGAATTTTTAGAGATACATTGCACTCAAGCCATGGCTTCCAGTCCAGTTGACCCAGAAAAATCTTTGCAAATCTTAGCCGGGCAACGCAACTATTGTACACAACAGCAACAAAATGACAAAACCCGTCGAGTATTAGAAAAAGCCTTTGGTAAAGACTGGGCAGAAAATTACATGACTACGGTATTATTTGATTTACCAGACTCAAAAAAGCTTGCTTTTTGAGATCCAGCATATTTGATTTTTGTGAAGTACACTGGGGTGGGCAAAATGCTGACCCCACAAGAGTTTTACCATTTATTTCTGTAATTTATCTACGGAAAAACTTTTTTATCTGTACATTATGTTACCTTTTTTGATAATTAATGAATGTAGAATTCATTCACAGACATTTTAACGGAGTGAAACAACAATAATAAAGTCTGCAATCAAGTTTAGGGATATTAGTTGACAGTATCCCAACATAAAAGACTAGGTAAGCAAACTTACTAATTGGTTGATGAAAAAGTTAAAGAAAAAGGTTTTTTTGCCACCGTTGGTGTAGTTTTTAATACTAAAAAGACTGTTTAGCAAGCACCATTGTAAAAGACTGTAGAGTTGAGTATACATCTGACAGTAAATTGTCAGCACTTACCAAGTTTTAACAATTGTTGTTTGTGTTTGTTGTTATCAGTGTGCTAATTACTAAAAACTGGTTGACTAAATTTAATGCCAATTGCAAAAAAGAGTGCAATAGATACAAAACTAATGCTTCTTAATTAGGAATTGGTATAGCTACCTCCGAATTACTTTTTTTTATTTCCATAAGCACTATTCAACAAACGAGCAACAACCATGTCAAGGGTGACTGAGAAGCAAAGCTCAAAAGAACTGCTACTTGATCCGGAACAACCTAAGATTTGGTGGGGTATCGCCGTGGCCTTACCAATTGTTATCGCTGCTGGGTTACTAACTACAGCTAAAGTTGAGCAGTTGAAAAAAGTCAATTTACCTGTCCCTGTAAAACCACTGGCTAACAGTATTAGCGCCGTGGGACGTTTAGAACCAAGAGGAGAAGTTGTGAAAGTTTCTGCACCAGCTGCTGGTTTACAATCTTCTTCACGAGTTAAGCAAATCTTCGTTCAAGAAGGTGAGCGAGTCAGGAAAGGTCAAGTACTGGCAATTTTAGATAACCACGATACCCAATTAGCAGCTGTAGAAGAGGCAAAAGCCAGACTGCAAGAGGCCCGGGCTAATTTAGCTCAGGTAAGAGTTGCTTCCCCTAGAGATATTGAAACTCAAACAGCAGTAATTGCTCGCTTACAAGCCCAGTTTATCGGAGAAAGGGATGCTCAACAAGCAGTAATTGCTCGGATAGCTGCTCAATTGAGTGGAGAAAAATTAGCTCAACAAGCAGGTATTAATCGCTTAGAAGCTGAACTCAGAGGACAACAAGAGAATTTAAGAGCAACTATTACCCGCATTCAAGCTGAACAGCGCAATGCTCAAGTTGATGCAGAAAGATATGAGATGTTGTACCGAGAAGGGGCTATTTCTCAGCAAGAACGGGATAGAAGAAGACTAAGTGCGGTAACTGCTAATCAACAACTTATAGAAGCCCAAGCTACTCTAAGACAAGCTCAGGGGACTTTAAGACAACAACTAGCTGAGGCGAGAGCCAATCAAGTACAAACTTTAGCAACCTTGCAACAACAACTGATTGAAGCTAAAGTAAACCGTGATAAAACTATGATGACTTTGCAAAGTCAAATTAACGAAGAACAATCAAGACTTAACCGAATTAGAGAATTTAGTCCTACTGATATTCAGAAAGGACAAGCTCAAGTAAGTAATGCTATCGCTAATGTTAAAAAAGCGGAAGCAGAACTGAAATTAAGTTATGTTCAAGCCCCAATTACGGGAGAAATTTTAGCAGTTCACACTAAATCTGGAGAAGCTATTAGTACGAATGGTATTGCTGAGATGGGAGACACCAATCAAATGACTGTTGTTGCAGAAGTTCCTGAAGATACTATTGGTGAAGTGCGTATAGGTCAAAGTGCTACTGTCATCAGTGAAAATGGAGCATTTAGCGGGGAATTAAAAGGTACTGTTATTCAGGTTGGCAGAAAAATTGGTAAAAAAGATGTTTTAAGTACGGATCCAGTTGCAGATGTAGACGCTAGAGTTGTGGAAGTAAAAATTGCTTTGCTTCCCGAAGACAGTCAGCGAGTTTCTGGTTTTACTAATGCTAAGGTAGTTGCCCAAATTAACAAACAAACAAATTCTGATTGATCTGATTGAATTGTAATTATTATCAATTTCAGCTTTGGCTCAAATATTACTGTCAAAATTGCATTAATTACGAATTAAACATAATGGCTCCTAAAATTCCTCTGTCTTGGCTACAACTGACTAGAGAAAAAAGTCGCCTCGTTGTGGCGCTAGCAGGTATTGCCTTTGCGGATATTCTGATGTTTATGCAAATTGGTTTTCGGGATGCACTTTATTATAGTAATGTTCGGTTGCATAGTAGCTTAAAAGCCGACATTGTTTTGATTAATAAACAATCTAATGCTTTATTAGCAATGCAACCTTTTTCTCAGCGCAGGTTGTATAAAGCTTTAGAGTTACAAGGGGTAGAATCTGTACATGCAATATATTTGGATTATACGATTTGGAGAAATCCATTTACAGGTCGTCCCCGGAGCATTCTTATATTTGGTATGAATCCAGAATCTCATGTGTTTGATTTACCTGGTGTGAAGGAGAACTTAGATAAGCTGAAACTACCTGATGTAGTGTTATTTGATGGTTCCTCTCGAGAAGAATATGGCCCGGTGGCGGCGGAATTGGAGCGAGGAAATACTTTAACCGCAGAAGTACAAAGAAGACGGGTGAAAGTAGATGGATTATTTACCTTAGGTACATCTTTTGGAGCAGATGGTAATTTGATTACTAGCGATGTTAATTTTCTGAGGATATTTGCTAACCGTCAACGCGGTTTAATTGATATTGGTCTGATTCGATTACAGCCGGGAGAAAACAGTAATGTTGTTGCTGAACAATTGCGGAATTATTTACCTGAAGATGTTAATATTTTAACTAAACAAGAATTTATAGATTTTGAGCGTAATTACTGGGCTAGTAGTACGGCAATTGGATTTATTTTTAGTTTAGGTACAATTATGGGTTTTATTGTAGGTACTGTAATTGTTTATCAAATCCTTTATACAGAAGTTTCTGATCACTTATCAGAGTATGCGACATTAAAGGCTATTGGTTATACACATCAATACTTATTAATGGTCATACTTCAAGAGGCTTTTCTATTGGCTTGCTTCGGATATATTCCAGGATGGCTTTTTTCTATGTTTATGTATTCCAAAGCCAGAGAAGCCACATTACTGCCAGTGTTGATGAGTTATGAGCGGGCAATAACTGTGTTAATTTTGACTATAACTATGTGTTTTATCTCTGGGGCGATCGCTGTACGTAAATTACGTTCTGCCGACCCCGCAGATATTTTTTAAGTTATCAATGATAAATTACGAATTAAATGTAAATTACTCATGTTTGTTAAAAAAACTCATTTATAATTGTCGAATGATATATAATTACTTTTGAGTTAAAAACTGCATTTATAACTCAGTACCACAAGATCTAATTACCCACTAACGGCATCTTGCAGGAATCTGAGGTACAGATAATGATAAAACCTTTGTGGGGTGGGCATTTTGTCCGCCCTTTTGTACCTAAGTCAGATGAAAGGCACTGTAAATATGAGACAAGAACCTGTAATTGCCATAAAAAATCTCAATCATTACTATGGCAAAGGCACACTAAAAAAACAAATTTTATTTGACATTAACCTAGAAATTTATCCTGGGGAAATCGTAATTATGACCGGACCTTCTGGTTCAGGTAAAACAACATTATTGAGCTTGATTGGTGGTTTGCGGTCTGTACAAGAGGGAAGTCTCAAATTTTTGGGTGTAGAAACATTTGGTGCTAGTCAGAGTAGATTAGTACAAATTAGGCGTAATATTGGTTATATTTTTCAGGCTCACAATTTGTTGGGTTTTTTAAGTGCTACACAAAATGTGCAGATGGCGGTGGAACTCAATGATAACCTTAGTGCTCATGAAGCAATTTCTAGGTCACAAGCTATGCTTGCAGCTGTTGGTTTAGGAGAGAAAGTTACTTACTACCCGGACAGCCTATCTGGAGGACAAAAACAAAGAGTGGCTATCGCTCGGGCTTTAGTCAATAATCCTCCATTGGTGTTAGCGGATGAACCAACAGCGGCTTTGGACAAACAGTCAGGACGGGATGTAGTAGAAATCATGCAGGGGCTGGCGAAAGAACAGGGAACTTCGATTTTACTGGTAACTCATGATAACCGCATTTTAGATATAGCTGATCGGATTGTAGAAATGGAAGATGGTGTTTTAGCCCGTGATTCCCAAACTGTAATCATCGCCGACAAGCGTAATTCATAAATCTATATGTACAGTTACCCAAATTTTTCTTTGGAACATCAATCAACTCTGAGACAACTGTCTGAGGCTTCATTCAATAATATTCGTGTAGTTGCTACAGATATGGATGGTACACTCACGACAAGAAACAAATTTTCTGGGAGATTGCTGCAAGCTTTAGAAAATTTAGCGGCTGGAGGGATAAAAGTATTGATTGTCACTGGGCGGTCTGCGGGTTGGATGAGTGCATTAAGTCACTTAATGCCAATTATAGGTGCGATCGCTGAGAATGGGGGTCTGTTCTATCCTTCTGGGTATGATCAACCAGTAACTTTAACACCTATTCCTGACCTAGAGGCCCATCGTCGGAGTTTAGGTCTGGCCTTTGCAGAATTAAAACAGAAATTTCCTCAAATCCAGGAATCAGCCGACAATCGTTTCCGTGTTACCGATTGGACATTTGATGTGGCGGGTTTGAGTTTAGATGAATTAAAAATATTGAATAATCTTTGTCAAGAAATGGGTTGGGGATTTACTTATAGTAATGTGCAATGTCACATTAAACCCCAAGAACAAAATAAGGCTGTAGGATTATTGGAAGTGTTGCGCGGATACTTGCCGGAATTTTCTCTGGAACAAGTGCTTACTGTTGGGGATAGTCCCAATGATGAAAGTTTATTTGATCCTGAGTATTTTTCTGTTTCTGTAGGTGTAGCAAATGTACGTAAATATGTAAATCAGTTGGAACATCAACCTACTTATATGACTACTGCTGCTGAAGGAGAAGGATTTTGTGAGTTATGTGATTATATTTTGCAAAGTGTGGAAATACAGCCAAAAATTTAATTAATCTTCATCGGTCATCCCTCAGCAGTTGTAAATTTTCTCGGTTTCACTAAAGGAATCAATTTCTAAGTTTTGTAGTTAACAAAGATGAGATGGTTAAATAGTTGCCAAAAAAGAGTAATTAAGGATATATTTACGGAAAAGCACTAATTTAGCCAGTTTTTGGGGAACTATATATTTAAAATAATCGTCTGTTAGGTAGCTAATTCCATATCTTGTAACTTATGAGCAAATTTGCATCTACCCAAACAAAGAATAGCCACCAAGGCTACAAAACCTTAATTTTTCTGTTTCCTTACCTGAAAACTTGGTTTGTACAGCCAAGTTATTATGGGGGTGTTCTTTCACTAACAACTGTAAGCTTTTGGGCATTTTCTCTCCTATCAACTAGGGTTGAAGTTATATTAGTTTAAGCTTGGTGTAAGATGTAACTAATGGCTGAATAGTTAGGTAAGGTCTTTGCTGTTGGTGATTGCTAAAATCTAAGGTTTATATCAAAAATTATTTATGTCAGTCCATGAAAATAGTTTTGGGGAGAATGCAGACTTAATTATTGGTATTAGCAACCAAGAACATCGATATTTGCAAGCAGGTTCTGCTGTAAATCATTTGGCGAGACAAAAAGGGACTATTTCAAAATTTCTCGCTCCTTTAACTCAGGATACTTTTAAACAAGTGGTTACAGAAGTTGAGCAAAAATTACAGATTGTGCATCAAACCTTATCAATGTTAAATTCTCAGGGGTTTGAAACAATTCTGCAAGAAATGCTACATTCGATTACTTTCAAAACAGGAGAATTGCTGGGAGCAGAACGGACGACGATATTTTTATTGGATGAAGAGAAAAAGGAACTGTGGTCAATTTTAGCTGAGGGGGAAGGAGAAGCTTCTCTAGAAATTCGGATTCCAGCAGATAAAGGAATTGCAGGTGAAGTTGCTACTTTGAAGCAAGTAATAAATATTCCTTTTGATTTTTATGAAGATCCGCGTTCAGGTTTTGCTAAACAGCAAGATAAAAGAAACGGGTATCGTACTTATACAATGTTAGCGTTGCCGCTATTGAATGAACAAGGAAAATTAGTAGCGGTAGTGCAATTACTAAATAAATTAAAATCTTCAAATAATCCAGATGATCCAATATCAGAGCGTATTGATACTGAAGGGTTTACCAAGGCGGACGAACAATTATTTCAAGAGTTTGCTCCTTCAATTCGATTGATGTTAGAGTCGTCACGCTCGTTTTATGTGGTGACGCAAAAACAAAAAGCGTTAGCAGGGTTGATGAAGGCAATTAAGTCTTTGAGTCAAAGTAGTCTGGATTTAGAGGATACTCTGCATCGGGTGATGGATGAGGCTAAGGAGCTGATGAATGCGGATCGCAGTACGTTGTGGTTGATAGATGGTGATACTAATGAATTGTGGAGTAAAATCACCCATGATAATGGTTGTACTAGGGAGTTACGGATACCAATAGGTAAGGGCTTTGCTGGTATGGTAGCTGCATCTCGACAAAAGCTGAATATTCCTTTTGACTTGTATGACCATCCTGACGCAGATACAGCCAAAGAAATGGATCGGGAAAATAGCTATCGTACCTGTAGTTTATTATGTATGCCGGTATTTAATACCGATCAGGAATTGATTGGGGTGACTCAATTGGTGAATAAAAAAAAATCAGGGGATTTTCCACCATATGATCCGGCTATGTGGCCGAAAGCCCCTGAATGCTTCCAAGCTAGTTTTGACCACCATGATGAAGAATTTATGGAGGCGTTTAATATTCAAGCTGGTGTTGCATTGCAAAATGCTAAGTTGTTTGCCACAATCAAGCAACAAGAACAAATGCAACAGGATATTTTGCGTAGTTTATCTAATGGGGTGATTTCCACTAATAAAGCTGGGTTAATTATTAGTGCTAATGCAAGTGCTAAACACTTATTGGGATTACAGCCTGAAGATCGTTTGGAGGGTAAATTAATTACTGAGGCTATCGCGATTCAAGAAGGTGACTTTAGTAAGTGGTATCAACAAGCCATACAACGCAATGATGTAAAGATTTCTCAGAAATATTTCCCTGATCGTACACTTGTGAGTCATGGTGTAGACCAACATAGTATTAACTTGTCTATCAATACAATTGCTGATGCTACGGATCAAGAGCAAGTCCGGGGTGCAGTGGTTGTCATGGAAGATATCAGTGATGAAAAGCGTCTCAAAAGTACGATGTATCGCTACATGACTCAAGAATTAGCAGAAGAATTGCTGAAATTGGATGATGCTAAATTAGGGGGCGATCGCAAAGAAGTTTCAATTTTATTTTCTGATATTCGCGGTTACACTACTTTGACAGAAAATTTAGAAGCTGAAGAGGTGGTGAGTTTGCTGAATGAGTATTTTGAATCAATGGTAGAGGCGATTTTTAAACATAAAGGCACTTTGGATAAGTATATCGGGGATGCGATCATGGCTGTATTTGGTTCGCCTTTACCTTTGAAAGATCACGCTTGGATGGCTGTGCAAACATCATTAGAAATGCGCCATCGCTTACAGGAGTTTAATCAACGCCGCCATGCTGCTGGTAAGTCAAGAATTAAAATTGGCATTGGCATCAATTCTGATACTGTGATTAGTGGTAATATTGGCTCTAGTAAGCGGATGGAGTTTACTGCCATTGGTGATGGTGTTAATCTTGGTTCAAGATTAGAAAGTATCACTAAGCAATACGGTTGTGACATTATTCTGAGTAAGAATACTTTTAAACCTTGCCAAGAACGTATTTGGACGCGAGAATTAGATTACATTCGTGTCAAAGGCAGAAGTAAGCCAGTAGCTATTTACGAATTGGTGGGTTTGCGTTCCGATCCCATTACTAGGGAAAAATTACAATTAATTGAGTATTATCACAAAGGACGGGAGTATTACCTCAATCGCCAGTTTAAATATGCTAGAGGTGAGTTTGCCAAAGTTTTAGGAGTTGATAACCAAGATAAAGCTGCTATGTTGCATCTTTTACGTTGTCAACATTGGTTGCAATCACCGCCAACAGATTTTGAATGGGATCAAGGAGCTTGGACTTTTGAAGAAAAGTAAACTACTAAAGACTGAACTACAGCACCTTGCAGGAATTTGAGGTATGGATAATGATAAAATTTTTGCGGGGTGAGCATTTTCCCTGCTGTTTTGTGCCTAACTGAGATGAAAGGCACATGAATATTTGTAAATAAAGTTAATATTTTATCAATATAAAAAAATAATGCTGTTGGTGATTTGACTTGTTAAGTCCAGTTGTGAAAACCTTGGTATAAAGGTAACTAGGAAGGTTTTTAGAGGAAACACATACTTGGTTTGAGCAACGTCAAAATAACAATTATGACTTTTTGAAGTTATAAGTCTATTTGTAAAAAAGAATATATATGTGCTGTAAGAACAATTCTTTCCGCTAAACTCGAAACATAGAACACAAGCCATTATTGTTTTTATGAATGCTACCTCTACATTTGAATTCAAGCGACCAACTTGGCAAACAGCTACTATTTTTGCCTTGGGTTTTTGGTTGAGTGGGAGCCTGGTTTTAGACTGGGTAATTATGCCTAGTCTTTACTTTTCTGGGATGATGAGTCGGACGGATTTTGCTACAGTAGGCTATGTGATTTTTTGGAATTTTAATCGCCTGGAATTGTTATCTGCGGCTTTAGTTTTCACTGGTGTGCTTGCTTGGGGCAAAACCAAATCTTGCTGGAGTAGTAAAAGTATTGTTTTTTCAGTAATGTTGCTGGGAATTACTTTGCTGGATACCTATTTTCTCACTCCACAAATGTGTGCTATTGGTAGTCGTTTGAATGTGTTTGAAACAGCGTTTACAATGCCAACAGAAATGAGTTTGCTACATAGTAGTTATTTTCTACTAGAAGTAGTCAAAGTATTGGCAGGTGGAATGCTTTTAAACTGGTGCTGGCGAGAACAACTCAAGTGAGGGTTTTTGTAGGGCGCTGTGTTATTCAGCATCGGCTGGTGCTTCATTGTTAAACAATAGCAGCCGTGCGGCTAGGATGGCAAAACCTACAGCGGCTATTGCTTTCAACAGGCGAGTAGGCAATAATTCTGCCACAGCACCACCTGCTAATGCTCCCACAAAGCTGGTAAGCAATAGTGCGCCAGCAGTACCGAAAAACACTGCTCGCCGAGACTGAGAACGGCCAGAAAGTGCGATGGCGGCTAATTGGCTTTTGTCACCTAATTCTGAGAGAAAAACTGTAACGAAGCTGAGTCCTAATAGATGCCAATCCATATGTCGATGTATATCTGTAGGTAGTAGAGAGCGGTTAAGACTGTCAATTAGGAATTACGAATTACATCCCAAAACAGCATGACGGAAATAAATAATAACATCATACCTGCTGATTTTTCTACAGCTTTTGGACTGAGACGATTGGCCATCCAAGCACCTAAAAGCACTCCTAACAAACTAGTGGTAATGAGTGCCATTGCAGAGCCTAGAAAGACTATCCAAGGTGCATGAGATTCTGCACTCATTAGTAAGGTAGATAGCTGAGTTTTATCTCCAATTTCTGCGAGAAATATAGTCAGGAAAGTGCTACCGAAAATTGCCGCTACTGATTCGTGGTTTTTTTGACTATCAGTAACTATGGGGTGAGGTGGCTCGATGATTGTAGCGGTTAAGTTAGATTCATTGCAGTGGTTTGTTTCTGGCTGGTTTTCTGTTTCAGATGTAACAGAAAAACTTGCAGTTACTGAGTCAAGTTTCACAGGCAGTAGTTGTAGTTGCGTGATTGCTTTCATATTGTTCTCATTTTCTCAGATTTTTGTCATAAATTTCAACCCCACTACCAAAAATGCCTTGTTGTCTAACAGGGGCTTGGTTCTCCTTTGTTAGTCAATGGTGTCTTCAAAAATTGCTAGAAACCAATGGTTTTGTTAAAGCGGAGGATTTCCAAACTGCGATGGCCATAAACCCCTTCTATGTGCTCGCGACAGCAGTCAATAGCAAAATCATTGAGTTCTTCTGGTTCAATCCCATACATATCGTGAAATATCTCTGGTTCCACACGGCAAAAACGGGGACGATTGGCGTAAATGCGGCATTCTCGGCTGGTATGGTCGAAATTAATGCACCATCCATGTTCGCCTACCATGCTCAGGTATAGTTCTAACTCTCGTGGTGTGAGGTATTCTTCCAGGTCTGGACGCTCGTCTGGGTTTAGATTACAGCAAGCGCCACATTGTTTAACACATTGCCAATTTGCCATTTTATTGATTTTCCTATAATTTTGTTAAGTAAATTAAATGTAACAGCTCATGGCCAGATATGATTAATGGCGAGTTGTTTGAGTTACTGTATTTTTCAAGGCAAATAAGAGGATAAGGGAAAAAATGTTTGACACTTTAAGCAATCTCAATTGGGAAGTCATTTTTCAGCTAGCTTCCATTGGATTAATCGTTATTGCTGGACCAGCAGTAATATTTTTACTAGCATTTCGCAACGGCAATCTGTAATGGTGCGATACTCTGAGTGCTGAGTTCAAGACATTTGTTTAAAATTGAAAATTGACTCAGGACTCAGAGATGATAATGCTTTAAGAGCAGCTTTGATAATTTTGTTGTACTGTGGTTGACATATGTCAACTTGTACACATTCTTGACGGTTTTTCCCTAATAAGCCAATGGTACGCCCTGGTTGAATGACTAAGATATTGCCTTCAGGATTTTTAATTCTTAATTCCGGTGGAAGATGGTTGTGATAAATACCACAAGTGTAATGTCCCTGGTCGTACTCAAAGTTAGTGGTTAATGGACTAGGTGGGGAATGAGAAAATAGGTGAGATGAGGGTGGTTGTTGGTAGTTAATGGCTTGGTGCTGATGGGGAAGTCTTATACCGACTAGTTCTAATTGTATGGTGGTGTTGCCATTAAAGTGATTTTCTCGCAGTCTGTAAGCAATATCTACTTGGGGGGGTAGAGGGAAGTATTGTTGCCAACGCCAGGCTATGGCTTGAATTTTATATTGTTGACTATGAATAGTTTGGCTGAAAGTTAATTTAATGTGACCCTTACCAATGATTTTTTGCTCAACAATTGCGACGTTAAATGTCCAAAACAAAGGGTCGGGATTCTCCATACCGCAGGGATGAAGATAATTGATGTGTTGGTAAAGCTGCTGATTGATTTGATTAAAGTCAACTTGAGTGTCAATTTTAATCAGTGGTTGGAGATGTTGCAATTCTAGACATTGATGAGCAAATTCGGATAATCGGCATCGCAACATTGGCAAGTTCTGGGCTGGTAAAGAAAAACCACCTGCGGCTTTGTGTCCACCAAATTTACCAAGTAAGTTGTGACAATATTGTAAAGCCGCAAACACATTAAACTCAGGAATACCACGAGCCGAACCACGAATTTTTTCATTATTTTCGTAAGTGCCAATGAATACAGGCACACCGTACCGTTCCACTAGGCGAGAGGCGACAATGCCAATGACTCCGTGATGCCAATGAGGTTGAACAATTACCAATACCCGGTCTTGTGAAAGAGAAGACACAAATTCTGATTCCACATAAAGAATAGCTTCTCGCTCAATTTCTTCGCACATTTCCTGACGGCGGGTGTTTGTTGATTCGCACTCTAAAGCTCGTGCTAGTGCTACCTCTGTATCATCTGTAGTTAATAATTCAATCACTATTTGAGGATCACCAATGCGACCAACAGCATTAATACGTGGTCCTAAACGAAAACCAATATCTTCTGGTTTTAAAGATTTAGAATTAGAGGAAGATGAAAGAGGAGTTTTTGGTGTTAATTCTTTTTGTCCGTCTTGTATTGCCTGTAATCCGGCGACTTGAATTAATGCTTTTATACCAGGTAGATTAGATTTGGGTAAAATTTTTAAACCGCGTTTCACCCAGCGACGGTTCACACCTGTTAAGGGAGCTAAATCTGCAATTGTTCCTAAAGTAAATAACGCTAACATTGGCTCTACTAAGCCTTTGACTTGTTTTAACTTTTGGGCTAGAGATATGGCTAAGATGTAGGCGACACCAACACCAGCCAGACTGCGATAAGGTGAGGATTCGGGGATGAGTTTGGGGTTGAGGATAGCGTTAGCTGGGGGGAGTTGTAGTGGGAGGTCGTGGTGGTCGGTGACGATTACATTTAAACCGAGTTGTCTAGCTCTGGCAATGGGTTCATAAGCAGAGATGCCATTATCTACAGTGAGAATTAGTTTGACATTTTCACGGTGAAACTCTTCAACAATGCGATTGTTAATACCATAACCATCGTGCATTCGACTGGGGATAGCGTAATTGATTTGAGCGCCCAAACTGCGGAGACTACGCAATAGCAACGCTGTGCTAGTCATGCCATCGGCATCATAGTCACCACAGATTGCTATTTTACCCTGGGAAGCTATGGCCTGTTGCAACAACTCTACACTCTCTTCTAAATCGGGAAATTCATCTAGGGGTGAAGGTAATACTATAGACTCTGGATCTAAAAAAGCTTTTGCTGCTTCTGGTGTTTTAATGCCACGATTAATTAATAACTGGCTAATAATGGGCAGAAGATTGGTGACTTGTCCCAGGTTTTCGGCAAGTTGTGGTTGCTGGGGATAAATTTCCCAGCGTTGGTTGGGTAAAGGCTTGTTGAAATTAGTGGGTTTTGGGAAAGCTTGTTCAACCATTAATATCTCATTTGTCAGTATTGCTTTGAAAAGTTTTTACTTAAGTTATTCTAATAACATTTTTTCTGGACTTAAACTAATCTACCTTGGTTATTAAGGATATACACAGACCGCCCCTGGAAAATTTCCATGAGGATGAATTTCAATGATGATAACTGCTTGATTAGAAATGGCTTCTTCTAATATCCCTGTATAATACTTTCATTGTTAATCAAAATTTTGTTGGCAAATATTTTTACCATATACCCAGATCCATGTATTTACTGAGAATAGTATTAATTGCTAATGTCATCAGCGCAATTATTGTGTATTTTTTGGTTAATCACCAGTCTACGAAAAATAATACCTCGAATCTTACTACAGATAGCCCTGTGGAACAAAAACAAGTTCCTCGTGTCAATTCACCATCTGATCAAGTCCTGATTCCTAATAGTTCCTTGGACAAAGTTACTTCTTCAGACATTAATTTTTTTAAGGGAAAACAAAATTTACAGAGTGTTGTAAAGGAATTAAATCACCTTTATAGAATTCCAGAGCCAAAGCAAGGGTTAAAGATTGTTAATCAGGTAATTAACGATTTAGGAATATCCCAAAATTTAATGCAATCAATTCCCTCAAATAGTAGTAACTATTTGAGGTCTCGTGAGTATTTAAAATATACTGAAGAATATCGACGGGTGGCAAATGCATGGCAAGATTTTTTCCTGAATCGCCTTGAACAGCAGCAGAGAATTGAATCTTTGCCAGTATCCCTGAAACCTGTATTTGTTGATTTATCTTTACAAAATAAATCTACTTTTTTGGCAGCGATGAAACGCCAATCTGTAGCCTTAACTTTTGATGATGGACCAACCAAGGAATATACTCCTCAAATTCTGAATATTCTCCAAAAAAATCAAGTTAAAGCTACTTTCTTTGTTGTTGGTAAGCGCGTGAGAGAAAACTGTGAAATTTTAAAAATGATTTATCAGTCAGGCCATGAAATTGGTAATCATAGCGATACTCATCCTGTATTTACTAAACTTAGCCCAATACAGCAACGTCAAGAAATTATTAAAGCTCAAGAAAGTATTAACCAATGTCTGGGGGACCATTATCCAACTCGATGGTTTCGTGCTCCTTACGGTAGGCAAAATGCACAAGTATTGGCAGCAGTTCATCAATTGGGTCTTAGTAGCGCTCAATGGATAGTTGATACCAATGATTGGCGAAAAAACAGTTCAGTTGCTTCTATTACTAAAGCTGTTGGCAGTGCCAGTACCCCCGGTGTTGTATTAATGCATGATGGTTTTTATACTAATCTTACATTCATACATTCCGAAGAAAGTCAGAGCCGTCAAAATACAGTTCAAGCTCTAGAACCGATTATCGCTCAATTGAAAAGTCGAGGATTCCAATTTGTCATCCTAAGTAAAGCCATTAATTAATATACATATGGATAAACTTCTGGTTAACCGTTATAAAATTGTTTCTGCTCTGGGTTTTGGAGGTTTCGGTGAAACCTTGTTAGCTCATGACACTCAAATGCCTTCCCAACGTCTGGTGGTGGTTAAACGTCTTAAACCCAATAACCAAAATGCTCATACTTCTCTGCAATTAATTAAACAACTTTTTCAAAAAGAAGCGGTAGTACTAGAAGAACTGGGAAATCATTGTGGTCAAATTCCGCAACTATACAGCTACTTTACTGATGGGGGTGAGTTTTATCTTGTGCAAGAATATATTGAGGGTAAAAATATGGCTCAGTTTGGTCAAATTACCTCAGAACACGCCACAATTATTCTTTCTTCCCTGTTGAACACATTGAAATACATTCACAGTAAAAATATTATTCATCGAGATATTAAACCTGAAAATATTATCCTCCGAGATAGCGCTCGCTTACCTGTATTAATTGACTTTGGCGCTGTTAAGGAAACTATGGGAGCCGTGACTTTAGGTTCAGGTTCTACAGTTAGTTCAGTGATAGTGGGAACTAGAGGTTTTATGGCTCCAGAACAAAGTGCTGGAAGAACAATGTTTAGCAGTGACTTATATGCGTTAGGAATGACTATCATTTCTGGGATGACGGGAAAATTACCCATTGAAATGTCGATGAATCCTCTTACAGGTGAACTGGATTGGCAAAGTTATGTAGCAAAACTTGAACCGAAATTAGCGGAAGTACTAGATAGGTCTATTAAAGTAGATTTAGGTAGTCGGTATCCTACAGCAGAAGCAATGTATCAAGATTTACATCATAGCAAACAAAGTGTAAGGTCAACACTTCCTAGTCAAGCCAATACATTTGTTATTTCACCAAAGTTTGATGGCAATAGGCAGTATAGTTCTGATTTACAAACCTTGGTCAATACAAAAGTAGCAAATAGCCAAGTAGCAGCTGATCAAATTAAAAATTTTTCCCAATTAAGTTTAAAGCCAATTATAGTTACGCTTCTGCTAATTACTTTAGGATTAGTCAGTGGACTTTTCATAACACAAGAGATTATGAAAACCCAACAAAAAGCTGCTCAGGCAGAACAGGAGAAGCAAGAAGCTGAACAAAAAGCTGCTCAGGCAGAACAGGAGACGCGAGAAGCTGAACAAAAAGCTGCTCAGGCAGAACAGGAGACGCGAGAAGCTGAACAAAAACGTCTTGAAGCTGAGAAAAAAGCGGTGCAGCAAGAGCAACAACGTTTGGCTACAGTAGCTCGACAAGCTAGAGAAGAACGGCAACGTTTAGCAGCAGAGAGAAAACGTATAAAATCTTTGGCATCATCTGATGTTGGTATTTCCAATACTATAAACTCAGAAGCTGTACAAGGAAATTCTAGTTCTTCTACTACATGGCAATCAACTTGTGGTCATTCCTATATTCCCGGCGCTCAATGGTGGGCTGTAAAAGGGCCAAGTAACGCTCTCAGTGCAGTAAAAAATAATTACTGTGGCGATGCATTCATCACTAAGAAAGAAACCCAGGCTGCAAGCTTTACCTCAGAAAGTGCTGCTTGGAGTTTTGCTAACAGGTTGAGTCAGGAATCTGGATTTCAATTTTGGGTAACTAAAAGTTCCCAAAGCCGTTGAAAGTTAGAAAATATTCATGATTAATGGAATTGAATATCAGTATATTCCAGATGATATTTGTCGTCTAGGGGAAACAGATAAGTTCAGATAAAAAGCTCTTCTATCGTTGCGAACAAACTCAGGGGTGGGGATGGTCTCTACAGATCAATTGTTGCGGCTTCTAACCAAATGTCTGCATCATCTGCGAGTAATTTTTCTGCTGCTTCTAACATAGAAGCAGCAATATCTTTTAAGTCTTCGCGATTATTTAAGTAAGTTTGCAAAGCTGATTTAGGGTCAATACTGCTGCTGGCGCTTAATTCTGGTATTCTGGGTCGAGCTAATTGACTGACTAATTCTGCCTGAATTGTATAGTTGTGAGCTAGAGTTAACGCTTCATGAATGGCGTTATTATCAATGAGCTCTATCTGTTCAGAACGGAGTTTATAAATTAACCTCACTACAGCATCTTCTATATGATTTTTAGCTATTGCTTTCATTAGAGCTCTTTGGGGATCATCGGCTTTGGATATATCTACTTCTATGGTGCGGAAAGTCCGAACCGGTAAAGGGCAAAATTCCCAGTCAGCTCTACCGCGCTCTAATTCTATGATGACATAGCCTTTATCTTCTTTTTCTTCGCTAAAATCTACTCTTTCAATACTTCCTGGATAAATTACTGGTGGGTTGTTAGATTTATGCAAATTTTGGTGGCAATGAACGTGTCCTAATGCTACGTAATCAAAACAAGGCCGGGTGAGTAAAGATAGAGGTAAGGTAAAGCCTTTACCTACTGCTAACAAGCGTTCTGCTCCTAATGTGGCATTGTCTGCCATCAAGTGAGCTAAAAGTACTGTGGGCACATGGGGGTCAAGACGGCGAATTTCTCCTTCTAAAACTACTTGTAGGCGTTGTGTTAACAGTTCATTGACTTCGGCTAAAGACGCGTTTTTGGTTTCTTGGCGGGTCATTAAGGTAGAACGAGTCAGCCAAGGTAGAGTAATGACTTGTATTTTGCCCCTGGGGGTATTAATGTTGTGAGTGGTTAAACTGTCACCTACCACAAACCCTGGCACCCCCAAGGTGCGGTAAATATTTAAGCTTGCTCCTCCGGTTCCTTGGGAATGTTGGTCGTGGTTTCCTACTAACAGTACTGTGGGAATATCTGCATCCACAAGTCGGCGAAACTGAACTGCAAAGGCTTCTTGCACGTATGGCGGCGGGGTGGCATCTGGGAAGGCATCACCACCAAACAAAACTAAGTCTACTGGATCTTCTATGGCTCGGTCAATACATCGAGATAATGTCTTGACAAAATCTTCTAATCGTGTATTTAATCCTGTGGCTGCATTGATGCGTCCGTGACAGAAACCGCTTCCCATGTGAATGTCGGAGAGATGCAGGATTTTAATCATTTTTGTCAGGTGTGATGGGGTACTGTAATTAATGTTTTAATTTTAGGAAAAAAGTGGCGATCGCAATTTTTGGTGTACGCAAGCCAGGTACCACATATAATCATCAATTTTTTCCTGAACCGCTTGCCCAATATGTTGCTGTGATAGTTCTATTTGGTTTTCTGCTTCAAAATACAATCCAACATAAAGATGACTGTAAAATTTAGTGCGTTTATCTTGATTAATAGTTAGTTTGAGTAAATCATCTGGGGAACAGCCACCTGCATACAAATCATATAGGCGGCGCATAACTAATCGAGGATCATTTTTTACTTCTAATAAACATTGGCGTGCTGGGGTAACACCATTGGTTTGAGCAACGCAAAGGTAGCGCCAGAGAGTTTCTTCCATGTCTTGATAGTTGACAGTTAAATCTACCTCAAACTGTCCAGCGCCTTCAGCAAATCTACCAGCATAGTAATAAGATAGCCCCCGTTGCCACAAATATGGTGTTAACCGGGGTTCAAGTTTTTCTGCATTGTCAAAATCAGCAATGGAAGCATGAATATTTGCTAGCTGAAAATGAACCATACCCCTTTGCACATAAGCTTTGGGGTCATGGGGATTGTTCGAGATAATTTCTTGCCAGCGGGCAAGCTTTTGTTCTAGGAGGTTTGTTGAGTTCATTATTTTCAATTTAATCGTCTAATAAACTCATCAAGGCGTGAATTTCCGGGTCTTTTGCTTCTGATAGTTGGTGTTGTAATTCTGATATTTGATTTTCCAATATTTGAGATGTGTAACTCATGTTATGTATTTTAGCCAGTTTTAATTGGGTTTCTCTTATCCTGAGTTTTCTTAACAATTCATTGACTTTATCAACACAGTTGTACTCTTGAGAATGCATAATTTTACACCAATTTAACAATACATTTGATTTGAGTAGGCACAAGAGCGGGCAAGATGCCCACCAGACAAAACTTTTATCGTTTATATCTGTATTTCGGATTATTGCAAGGATCTGTAAATCTCCTTGAAGATTTGTTTTTAGTATAAATTACTAGGAATTATAATATATACTGCTTCTTTTTATTACTCTAGTTGGTGAAAACCTGCTAGAGGAAATTCTGAGGTAGAATTTAGAACCTCCCTGGCTTTAGCCCCGAGGGTGTCAATGCTCTGAGGTATCTAGACAAAAGCAAACAATTATTGTAGGATTTGGTGATGATTAAAGTTTTTGCCAGACCTGTGGTGGGGTCAAAAATCATGGGGTCTTAGCAAATGCCCAGAACCTTGACAAGTCAATACTTATAGGGTTTCATCGGTTTGAGTTGGCAACTTTTCAAAGTCTGAAATTGAGTTTCTTCGTCAGGTTTGCCAAAACCACCTCTAGACTTGGCTTGCAGGATATGTTTCGGTTAGGGGTTTTTCTGCCCATCTAATCCTCGCAAGGGGACTGAAATATAATGCTACTAAGCTTAATTGCAGCGGGGTGGGTTTTCCCTAATCTAATCCTCTCAAGGGGACTGAAACTTAATTCAGCAAGTTCATTTTCAATATCAGTGCTATTGGCTTTCTGCTCACCTAATCCCCGCAAGGGGACTGAAAGAATGTCACTTTGATAAGTCTTTCCTTGTGTTTGTGCTTTATATTTCAAGATGGTGCAAAATATTCTCTATCTAAGTTGAGGAATGGGTTTAGCTAGTTTATGATTTTGTATCATGGTTTTAATATTAATATTGTGAGGACAAAACTTGGTTTTCGTTGACTATCCTAGCCAGTAGTTTGTGCAGAAAATCTTCACGGCAGTTAGTTATTTTTCTGTGAACTCTGGGAACTTTTTTTCTGGCTTTAATAGAATGATTAAAACCTTTTTTTCTAGATAACTGGTGGTGTTTGACTTTTAAGTTCTTTTTATGTGTGGTTTGGTGAGGGGCTTCTTGGGGTTTAAGCTAAAGTTGAATTAAGCCTTGGGGAAGTTAAAAGTGGGGTGGGGTAAAAATATTTTTGAGTATGTGATTAATTTATTGAGAAAATGCGATTAATTTTGTACAGCAAACCGGGGTGTCATTTGTGTGAGGGTTTACAGGAGAAATTACAAAAAGTCAGAAATTTCTGTTTTGAGTTGGAAGTTAGGGATATCAACACCCGTGAGGATTGGTTTTTAGCTTATCAGTACGAAGTTCCCGTTCTTTGTTTATTGAGCTACAGAATCCCGGAGGACAAAAAAGGGGAAACAGTGGAGGAGCGTTTGCCACGTCTTTCTCCTCGTGCTAGTGTGCAGCAATTAGAGCAAATGTTGAGTAAGTACTTATCTATGTAGGAAAAAATATTGCAGAATAATCCCAAGACAATTGTGTGGCGAGGTTTACCAAATGAAATTACGGGAATTATTGGCGGTGATAGATGGTATTGATTATTCGGCGGTACCCGATGTGGAAGTTAAGGGTTTGAAGACGAATTCTCATGCTTGCGGTGTGGGTGATTTGTTTATTGGTATGCCTGGAACGCGGGTAGATGGTGGGGATTTTTGGCCTAGTGCGATAACGTCAGGAGCCGTGGCGGCAATTATTTCACGGCAAGCATGGCAAAAAAATCCTCCTACAAATGAGGGGGTTGTTATGAGTGCGGTGGATATGACTGAGGTCTGCGCTCAGTTAGCGGCTGCTTTTTACGGTTATCCAGGACAAAAACTCAAGCTAGTGGGTGTAACTGGTACTAATGGTAAAACGACAACTACTCATCTGATAGAATTTCTGTTGAGTAGAGGGAATTTATCTACGGCTTTGATGGGAACTTTGTATACTCGTTGGCCTGGTTTTGAGCAAACCGCTATCCACACTACTCCTTTTGCTGTGGAATTACAACGGCAACTAGCTGAGGCGGTAAGTGCTGGCTGTGAGTTCGGCTGTATGGAAGTGAGTTCCCATGCTCTAGCTCAAGGTCGAGTTTTGGGGTGTGAATTTGAGGTGGGGGTGTTTACTAATCTCACTCAAGACCATCTGGACTTTCACCGCAATATGGAAGATTATTTTGCGGCTAAAGCATTGTTGTTTAGTGCTGATTATCTCAAGGAACGGGCAATTATTAATACTGATGATTTCTATGGTAGACGTTTAATTGCATCTTTAAATTCAGAACTTGTTTGGAGTTACAGCGTTAATGATCACAGTGCTGATTTGTGGATGAGTGATTTAAATTATCAGCCGAATGGTGTTAGCGGTATGTTACATACGCCAAAAGGTGATGTGGCTTTTCGCTCTCCTTTAGTTGGGCAGTACAATTTAGGGAATCTTTTGGCGGCTGTAGGTGCAGTTTTACATTTGGGGCTAGATTTGCAGTTGGTTGCTGGGGTAATACCTGAGTTTCCTGGGGTTCCTGGACGGATGGAACGGGTACAAATTAGTTATGAGCAAGATATCAGTGTGATTGTCGATTATGCTCATACTCCTGATAGTTTGGAGAATTTGCTCAAGGCTGCACGGCCGTTTATTCCGGGTAAGATGATTTGTGTGTTTGGCTGTGGAGGCGATCGCGATCGTACTAAGCGCCCAAAAATGGGTAAAATAGCTGCTGAGTTAGCTGATGTAGCAGTGGTGACTTCTGACAATCCGCGTACTGAAGACCCGGAAAGGATTTTACAAGATATTTTGGCGGGAATTCCTGATTCAGTTGAACCAGTGGTGATATGCGATCGCGCCAGTGCTATTCGTAGTGCAATTTTACAGGCACAACCTGGTGATGGGGTGTTACTAGCTGGTAAAGGTCATGAAGATTACCAAATTCTGGGCACTGAAAAAATTCATTTTGACGACCGAGAACAAGCACGAGAGGCTTTAGAGGAAAAATTCAAGCTCTAAAGTTAGTTGCCGCTGGGTTTGATTATTGGTAACACTTCTGCCACTATTTAGCCAGGGTGGGGTATACATACAAAATTAACTGCGGCGGGGTAGCCCCAGGGAAGTTTATTGTTGTCTTGGGTAGGTGATTAAATTTTGGGGGTTAGGAGTGGTCTTAAAGTTTTAACTTTTGCTTATTCCTAA
This sequence comes from Umezakia ovalisporum Ak1311, assembly GCF_029891685.1. NCBI lineage: Bacteria > Bacillati > Cyanobacteriota > Cyanophyceae > Nostocales > Nodulariaceae > Umezakia > Umezakia ovalisporum. Next base: position 81,095 of record NZ_JANQDJ010000009.1, read on the forward strand.
CATCCAGAGGCAAGAAAATAGTTAAGACTTCTCCATAGTGTTGGCGTTGGCGTACAATGAGTTTGCCGCCAATGGCCTGAAATAGATGCTTGGTTGCGGCAATATTTAAGCTAATAGTGCCTGTTTCTGGTTGAAACATGAGGAGTTGACCAAGGGCCTTGCGAATTGGTGGTGTGATGGTTTCTGTGGCTGGGTTTGTGCCTTGGCAATGGAATTGGGGGGATAGTTGTAACTTGAGTTGATCACCGGCTGGAATTACCTGGACTTGAATATGACCCCCTGGGGGTAAGCTGCGGGTAAAGTTTTCCATTAAGCCGGTGAGTACTTGATCTAAGATGTTGGGGTTGCTGACTACTGTTGGTAGTTGTTGGGGTAAGACGACATCTAGGGTCAAATTTCGCCGATGGGCTGCTTGTTGCCAACGGGGAACACTCTGGCGCAAGACTTGATCTAAACACGTGGGTGTCAGTTCGGTGCTAGGAGATTTTACGGGGGGAGAGTTTTCTAATTCTGCTGCTGTGAACAGCAATTCCATCCGGTCAATTTGATCAGTACATTCATGATCAATAATTTCTAGCCGACTGGTGACGTTGGGGGGTAGGTCTCGCTGTTTGAGTAGTAGGCGAGTCAGGGTACGAATTGTTGTTAACGGTGTGCGTACTTCGTGAGCAAAAGCCTGGAGCAGTTCTATATCGGGGGTTGGGGATGGGGTTGTGGGTTCTGTTTTGTGAGTGCTGTATGGAGGGTTTTCTGATGGTTCTTTATTGCTTTCTGGGTCTGTTAATTCTTGGAGTAACAACTGGCTGAAGTGAATTATGACTTGGTAATCTGGTGCTACTGGAGAGTATTTTTGTACTAATGTATCGAGTTCGCGGAAAAATTCTGGATTAGTTAACATTACCCTAGCACCAAGCGATCGCCAAGCTTGTTGTACTACTTCTGGCTGAAAGGAAAATGAAAAAGCTTTGTCACCGTTTTCTTGTTCTTTTAAAACCAGAACTAGTCTAAATTTGTCTGTAAAAACTAGGCAAAAGCGTTCTGTTGCCAGTGGATCGGCCGGTAGTAAAGGTAATATAGATTCTTGGGGAACTGTTTGTGTATTTGTTCCGGGAATAATGGTTGGCAGATAAAATGGCATGAGTGCCAAGGGGTTAAATGGCTTTGCCGTAAAAGTAACAGTTGGCAAATTTTGAGTTAATGTTGGCTGAGTAAATAGAGGTGCTGGTGCTGCTAAAACTAATCCTTGGGTGGTGTGAGGTGTAGCATCTGCTAATGTGTTGATTAGCAGTTGTTGCGTAGCTGCTAAACTCATGCGCCACTGTTGCTCTGCTTTTGTTGGTGAGCATTCAGCCATATTTGGTTGGTTTTGGGCTAAAATTTCACTGAGGCTTGGCAATATCCATTGATACACAGGTTTTCACCCCTTGACTGAAGAGCGATTAGTGGCCTTTCAATTAGGCATTACACTACTACCTATGAGATTATATTCTTTTGTTTGGTGGCAACAGTGGTAGAACCGAACAATATAGGTGCAATTTCCCCTGTTAAGGGTTGAAATTGAGCAAGGAAGGGGGGGGAGAGGTAGGGGGTAATTTTATGACACTTTCTGACTGGTGCAGTAATGGATACAGAGGTAGGGTAGGGTATGCAAAAAACTGGTAAATTACTTTATCACCAAAAAATTCAGTACGTAGCATACTATGAAACGTCGAAAAATTATTAATACAGCTGCCATTGCCACTGCAACTGCTGTGACCTTAGGTTCCTGTGCCCGTAACCAAACTGCGGCTAATGTGCAAACTGGATTGCCTAATGTGCGGTGGCGAATGGCAACTAGCTGGCCTAAATCTCTAGGGATTTTTAGTGGTGCAGATGTAATTGCCAAGCGAGTGAAAGAAATGACTAACGGACGTTTCACTATTACACCTTTTGCGGCTGGAGAAGTGGTTCCGGGGTTGCAAGTCATGGATGCTGTACAGGGGGGTACAGTGCAATGTGGACATACTGCGGGTTATTATTACGTCGGTAAAAATTTAGCTTTAGCTTTTGCTACCTCTGTACCTTTTGGATTAAACGCGCAACAGCAGAATGCTTGGTTGTATCACGGTGGAGGGTTAGAAGTCATGCAGAAGATATATGGTGACTTTAACATTATTAACTTTCCAGCTGGTAACACTGGGGCGCAAATGGGAGGATGGTTTAAAAAACAAGTCAACACTGTTGCTGACCTCCAAGGTTTAAAGATGCGTATCCCCGGTATGGGAGGACAAGTGGTATCTCGAATGGGTGTAAATGTGCAAGTGTTACCTGGAGGGGAAATTTTTTTGGCATTAGATCGCGGTGCAATTGATGCGGCTGAGTGGGTGGGTCCTTACGATGATGAAAAACTAGGGTTACATAAAGCTGCTGAATTTTACTATTATCCCGGTTGGTGGGAACCAGGTCCGACATTGGAGGTATTAGTTAACCGTGGTGCTTGGGACAAATTACCAAAGGAATACCAAGAAATTTTTAAAACAGCGACTCATGAAGCCAACATGAATATGCTGACTGAATATGATGCTTTGAACGGTCAAGCACTTTCGAGATTAATTGCCGATGGTACTAAACTAGTTTCGTTTAGTCCAGAAATTATGGAAGCGGCTCAAAAAGCTTCTGTTGAGTTTTTAGAAGAAAATGCTGGTAAAGACGCAACCTTCAAACAAGTTTACGAACAGTGGAAAAGCTTTCGTAAACAAGTTTTTGACTGGAATCGGGTCAATGAATTGAGTTATGCCAATTTTGCCATGTCCAAGGGTTAGGTCGTGGGAAGCGGGGGACAAAAACTGAGTTAACAGTCAATTGTCCCCAGGGCTTATTTACCCAAATTGGGCAAATAACTCACTATACCAGGAAAAATAATAATCAATAGCAAAACGAGGACTTGTAGCAAAATAAACGGGATAGCACCGCGATAGATGTCGGATGTGGTGACTTCTGGCGGTGCTACACCACGTAGGTAAAATAAGGCAAAGCCAAAGGGGGGTGTGAGAAACGAAGTTTGTAAATTTGCACCCAAAATTACACCATACCAAACCAGGTCAATTCCTAATTGCTGGGCTACTGGCACAAACAAAGGAATAACAATAAAGGCAATTTCAAAAAAATCAATAAAAAAGCCCAGAATAAATACTGTTACCATGCTGACAAACAAAAAGCCGATGTTGCCGCCGGGAAGATTAGCCAGAACATCAAACATAAATTGATCGCCATTGAGTCCCCTGAATACTAAGCTAAAGGCGGTGGAACCTAACAAAATAAACAGTACTATGGTGGTAATTTTTAAAGTGGTATCACAAACCTGACCCAGGGATGCTATGGTAAATTTGCGGTTGGCCGCTGCTAAAGCCATGGCACCTGCACAACCCACCGCACCTGCTTCTGTGGGGGTAGCAAAGCCAAAAAATATACTTCCCAGTACTAATAAAATCAAAATGAGCGGGGGTAGCATTACCTGAATTACGCGTTTTCCCAAAGCTTCACTACTAATATTCCTCACTTCGGCGGGCAAGGCTGGAGCTAAATCTGGCTTGAGAAATGCTACAATCAGGATGTGTAGGGCGAAGGCACCGGACATCATTAAACCGGGAATCACTGAACCGATAAATAAATCACCAACTGAAACCCCTAACTGATCACCTATTACTACCAAAACAACACTTGGCGGGATAATTTGCCCGAGAGTACCAGATGCGGCAATTACGCCTGTTGCTAGTTCCTTGTTGTATCCGTAGCGCAACATTATGGGTAGAGAAATTAAACCCATAGCCACCACGGTTGCAGCCACCACACCAGTAGTTGCAGCTAGGAGGGTGCCCACTATGACTACGGCTAAAGCTAGTCCGCCGCGTAAGCGTCCCAAGACAATGCCCATTGTTTCTAACAAATTTTCAGCTATGCCGGATTTTTCTAGCATGGACCCCATAAAAATAAAGTAAGGGATAGCTAGGAGGGTGTAATTGGCCATGATGCCAAAAATTCGCTGTGGCATAGCAGTGAGGAACACGGGGTCAAATACACCAAGTACAATTCCCACTATGCTAAATAGAATTGCTACTCCACCCAGGGAAAATGCTACGGGATATCCTAACGATAGCAGTACTAGTGCCCCAGCGAACATCCCTGGTCCGAGCCATTCATAATCCAGTGTCATGTTTTTCCTCCTGGGTTTCTGGTTTGCTTTGAAGAATTGCCCAGTTTTTAATGATTTGAGAAATTCCCTGGAAAATCAACAAGACAAAACAGATGATAATCATGGTTTTAATCGGGTAGCGGGGTAAACCATCAGGGTCTGGGGATGTTTCCCAAATTTGCCAGGAAGCGACAATGCTATCCCAAGAAAAAAATATGACCATAATAGAAAATGGAATTAGAAATAATACTGTTCCTACTAAGTCTGCCAATGCTTTGCCCTTAGGTGGCCAATTGCTGTAGAACACATCCACGCGGACGTGTTCGTTAGCTTTTAAAGTATACCCTGCACCCAACAAAAAAATTAAATCAAAAATATACCATTGGGCTTCTATGTAAGCGTTAGAAGTTACATTAATGCCAACAAGCCGCCCTAGATATCGTCCTGCAACATTCCATACACCAAGTGTGACCATGAGTAGTACTAGCCAAATGGTCAATTTGCCAATGCGTTCGGTGCATGCATCAATAAATCTGGCTATTGTTAATAATCTTGATAATTTTGCCAAGGATGTTTTAACCTCTTGAGTTGTGATGAGTGTTTTTAGTAGTTAATTATTGTTCTTTAAGGAAAAATGCTCAAACAAAAGGGGAGTCTTAGCTCACCTGCTACCAAGGCGATTTTGCAATGGCTCTAATAAGTTTCCATTGTGTTGAGGGTGGCAGGGGATGAGAAGATTAAAGTAGGTAAATTTTATCATTCATCCATGAGTTCAAATCTTCCTTCTTTGCAACGCAAATTACATCATCAAGCCCTAGGGGCTAAGATTTTCCATTCTATTAATATCATCAGCTTGTTGATCATGATCACCAGTGGGCTACAAATTTACAATGCCAACCCAGTATTTGGTGGACGTGCTGGTTTACACATTCCCCCTATATTGACGTTAGGAGGTTGGTTAGCAGGTGGTAGACACTGGCACTTTGCCTCCATGTGGTTGTTTTCATTAAATCTGCTGTGCTATGGAATTTATGTTTTTGTGACGCGACGCTGGCGGCATAGATTTGTTGGAGTCAATGATTTCAAAGCATTACAAAAAACTCAAAATTCTCAACGTTTAAGTTATGCTTGGCATCGCATAATTTACACTGCAATTATCCCTGTTTTACTTTTAGCATTACTTACGGGTTTAGGTATGTATAAACCTGCTCAATTTCCTTGGATTGTAGATATGTTTGGTAGTTGGCAAGGATTACGGATTGTTCATTTTTTAACTGTACCAATAGTAATTATATTTACAGTAATTCATGGATTTTTAGGACAAAAAGCTGGAGGTTCTCAACTGACGGAATCTATGTTTTGGTAATTTGACTTGATTAACATCCGGGATAAATTTACGTTTATTCATTAATGATTGGTCTATTGTGATTTTCTGGAGAAAAAATGAATTTTTATCACATACAGCGTCGTCAGTTTCTTAAAATTTCTGGATTATCTAGCATAAGTTTACTGCTAGGTGGTTGTGGTACACCTTTGTTTGAAGATATGGTAGGGACACTTACTGAACCACTTAATCGCAAAGTGGGAGAATTAATATTTAACTCTCTCAAGCCTGTACCAGAATTTACAGTTAGTCAAATTCAACCACAGGAATTAATAGTTAATAGTTTCAGACATACACCAGTTATTGATTTAGATAAATATCGCTTAATTATTGATGGGGAAGTGAACAAACCTCTGAGCCTTACTTTAGCTGAAGTTCAAACCTTACCTCGAAGTTCTATGATTATTCGTCATGTTTGCGTGGAAGGTTGGGCAGCAATCGTGCAATGGGGTGGCATACGTCTACGGGAGGTGATTGCTCTTGCGGAGCCTAAAGCCAATGTACGGTTTGCTTATTTTAAGTCTGCTGATGGTTACTATGAAAGTTGGGATATAGCTTCAGCTTTACATCCTCAAACTTTGTTGGCTGATGAGAAAAATGGCCAACCTTTGCCAGTTGACAATGGTGCGCCTTTACGTTTAGCTTCACCTGTTAAACTTGGTTATAAGCAAAGTAAGTGGGTAACTAAAATTTCACTGGTGAATAGTTTATCAACTTTTAAAGGCTACTGGGAAGATCAAGGTTATGATTGGTTTGCGGGAATTTAGCAGTTGACAAAGAGTAAAGAATGATGTTTGAGGGGTGCTTGCGATAATATCTATAATTAATTACCACCATGATTTTTTTTGACAAGTTACAGGCTAGCATATTGCAAAATCAAAGCTTACTATTTGTAGGTCTTGATCCAAATCCAGAGATGATGCCTTTAAATTATCAATCTGAGGATGTGATTTCTGGTTTGCATGATTGGTTACAATTTATTATTAGGGAAACGACTGATTTAGTCTGTGCTTATAAGCCAACGCTAGGATTTTATCAAGCTTTGGGAGTTCCAGGTATAGAATTGCTGGAACAAGTTTTAGCGGCTATTCCTAGCCATATACCTGTTATTTTAGATGCGAAACATGGTGATTTAAATACTAGTACTGTTTTTGCTCGTAAAGTATTTAGGGACTGGAATGTAGATGCTATTACTCTCAGTCCCTATACGGGACAAGATCATGTGGCACCGTTTTTAGTTTACCCTGATAAGGCAGTATTTATTTTATGTTGTAGTTCTAATCCAGGGGCGGAAGCCTTACAACAATATCCGACAAATGAATCACCACTTTATTTACAAGTAGTTAAAGAGTCAAAAAATTGGGGCACTCCAGAACAATTAGGGTTAGAAGTAGGTACTACAAATCCTGAAATTTTAGCTTTGGTTCGGCAAGTGGCACCTGAACGTGTTATTATGGCACGCAGTGTTTGGGCGGAAGGTAGTGATCTCAATCGAATTTTAGCAGCTGGCTTGACTGCTAAGGATGATGGATTATTAATCCCTGTACCTCAAGATATGTTGAATAAGCCCAAGTTGGCTGAAAATATTGACGCTTTATGTGCAGAAATTAATCAAAGGAAAACTCAAATTGTCCATGGTAATTCTAGCTGTACTTTGTGGTTACCTGATGTTTGTGTTTTAAATCAGCATCCCCAGCAAGACTTGATTTTACAACTATATGATCTTGGTTGTATTATGTTTGGTGACTTTGTTCAAGCTTCAGGAGCTACTTTTCCTTATTACATCGATTTACGGAAAATTATTTCTAATCCTCAAGTTTTTAATCAAGTTCTCAGTGGTTATGAGGAAATTTTAAAGCATCTCAATTTCGCTAGGTTAGCAGGTATTCCCTACGGTTCTTTACCTACTGCTACTGGTTTAGCTTTGCGTCTCCATTGTCCTATGATTTTTCCCCGTAAAGAAGTAAAAGCACACGGAACTCGGAAGTTGATTGAAGGTGATTTTTATCCTGGTGAAACTGTGGCGGTGGTGGATGATATTCTTATAACTGGCAAAAGTGTGATGGAAGGTGCAGAAAAGTTAAAATCAGCGGGGTTGCATGTTGAAGATATTGTGGTGTTAATTGACCATGAACAAGGTGTCAAGGACAGACTGCGAGATTATGGTTATCGAGGTCATTCTGTTTTCACTCTTTCCGAAATTACAGAAACGCTTTATCAAGCTGGTAGAATTACCCAAGAGCAATTTTTGGCGTTTAAAGAAAGTTAATTTGAGTTGTAATTAATAATTAACAAAATAATTACGGAAAATTAAGTGATAAAAAACTGATTGATGATGGGAAAAATCGCAGTTTTTACGCTACATATACTACCAGTAAGTCATTCATAGCAACGATGATTAGCTGTGCTGTGTCTGGAGTATCACGGCAGGGTCTTTCAATTGGAGTTTAGAGTAGACCATGGAAAATGACCCAGCAGGGCTGAGTTAATGAGAGACTTAGCAAAACTATGAATGATCTGGAATATTAAACAGTAACTGATGGTTTTTTAGGTGGACGTGATACTGTTTTTTTAACAATAGGACAGGGGTTTTGACGGTGACGCTTTTTTCCTGGTTGCCAACCAGGGGACTTTCCGCGAGGTTTGGGTGTAGAGGTGGGAGTACCAATGGCGACAAAAACTCTACCCATAGCTTGAGCAATTCTTCCAGGGGTCAAATTATCCTGAGACCTCTGCCAAGGTAGAGGATTGTCAGTGACCATATCATGGGCTAACCACAATTCCCAAGTCATTAAAGGCATGAGGTCACTCTATCTCTCACATTGCTTAAAAGTACCAAAGTTTGGTACAGTCCAAGGCAACCATAAAAGTTTAGACACCCCTTGATGGCTTTGGGCGTATGGCAGGTTGGCGGAAGTGTAAATCTTTCCACAAGCTCACACGCACAAGTCTTAATTTTGGGTCATTCACTTCCAACACAGATGTCGCTGTGGTCTGCTATCTTGTAGCGCCTCATATATACTTGGCCACTTGTGTCTAAATACTGGTGATAAAGACAACTCTGATTTAGTCTAAACTCCAGTAAAATCTATATCGACACAAAAGTTATCAGGGCTTTTATAAAAAAAACTGGTGAGCCTGCTCTTGGTTTTAGCAGTGACACCAATGGTTCCGATAACTTTCAAAATTACTGGGTCTCTGGTAGTAATTAAACTGTTTAACAATTATTAATTTTACGAGTTGGTGAAACTGATAACTGTTAACTATCTAATAATTTAACCAAATCTACCACTGACATAATTTCGCGTATCTTCTTGCTGCGGGTCATTAAAAATGGCTTGTGTAGAGTTGTATTCAACTAAATAACCACTGCGACCACCTTCTGAAACTTTCACATTGAAAAATGCTGTATAATCGGAAACTCGCGCCGCTTGTTGCATATTGTGAGTTACGATGACAATAGTATAATTTTGTTTCAGTTGATGAATTAGTTCTTCAACCCGCAGAGTAGAAACAGGGTCTAGGGCTGAACAAGGTTCATCCATGAGAATAATTTCCGGTTGTACCGCAATGGCTCTGGCAATACACAACCGTTGTTGTTGTCCTCCAGATAAAGATGCTCCACTTTGCCGCAGTTTATCTTTGACTTCATCCCACAAAGCTGCTTGTCGCAGACTTCTTTCTACTAATTCATCAAAATTACCTTTATACCCATTGATTTTTGCTCCAAAAGTGATATTGTCATAGATCGATTTAGGAAACGGGTTTGGTCTTTGAAATACCATCCCAATTCTCCGGCGCACCTCTACAGGATCAATATTTGGTGCATACAGATTATCATTGTAAAAATAAATTTTACCTTCGGCTCGGAACGAATCAATCAGATCATTCAGACGGTTATAGCATCGCAGCAATGTACTTTTACCGCAGCCAGAAGGGCCAATAAAGGATGTCACCTTATTTTTCGGGATATCCAGCCAAATACTCTGCAAAGCTAAAAACTTCCCGTAGTAAACGTTCAGATTTTCTGTCCGTAAAACGGTTTCAGTGTTATTCACCGTACTAGTGTTAGTAGACATAATCTATTGTAATGTAATGTAAATTTTAGCGATAGAGAAACGCAATTGAGCTACGGTTTCACTAAGCTTTTCGACTAGTTGCCCAACGAGCGAAAATGCTCGTAATCAAAACCATCAATACCAATACCAAAGAGCCTGCCCAAGCTAGTGATTGCCAATTTGCAAAAGGAGAAATTGCGAAGTTGTAAACTAAAACAGCCAAAGAAGGAGTAGGCTCCAATAAGCCATCAGGCCAAAATTGGGAGAATAAAGCCGTAAACAATAAAGGAGCAGTTTCCCCTGAAGCACGAGCGATGGCCAAGCTTGAACCAGTGACAATTGCTGGTAGCGCAGCTGGCAACACAACTTGTGTTACTGTTTGAAAGTTAGTAGCTCCTAAACCCACAGATGCTTGGCGCAAGTCTTGGGATACTAACTGTAACGCTTCATCTGTGGTTTTTACAATAATTGGCAACATCAAAATTGACAAAGCGAACCCACCACCAATAGCTGAGTATGAGCCCAAGTTCAACTTGACTAACCCCAAAACCACAATTCCGTAGGCAAATACTCCAGCAATAATTGAGGGAACTCCACTGAGAACGTTAGTAGCAAATCGTATCCATCTCGCCAGCTTACCAGTGCTGAATTCTGTTAAGTAAATTGCAGCTAAAACACCGAAGGGAATGCTAATCAATGCAGCAATGCTGACCATGATTATGGTTCCTACAATGGCGTTACCAAAACCTCCTCCCTGTCTCATGGGTGGGGGTGGTAGTTCAGTAAACACACGAAGTTCCAGACTACTAAAGCCCTTAATCACGATGTAAGTAATTACTGCCACTAAAGGCACTAACACTAGTCCCCCACAGATAAATGCTACCACGGTCATCACTGAATTAAACAGAGTCCGGGGAGATTGAGGAGAACGCGTTAAACTGCGTTGAGGAAATTTCGATGTCATAATTAAATCTAAAACCACCCTAGATTCGCTTCACTCGCAAAACAATCCACTCTGCCATGACGTTGACAAAAAGTGTAATAAAAAACAAAACCAAGCCTGCGTACATTAAAGCCGCAACTTGCAAACCACCAGCTTCCGCAAATTGATTTGCCAGCAGAGAAGCTATGGTATTAGCTGGAGCAAAAATTGAGATGTTAATATTGTTGGCGTTACCAATCAACATTGTTACGGCCATTGTTTCTCCCATCGCCCGACCAAGTGCCAGCATCACAGCACTGACAATCCCCGAAAAGGCAGATGGAATAATTACCATGAAAATAGTTTCCCAACGAGTAGCACCTAGTCCCATGGATGCTTGACGCAGGGCGGAAGGTACAGAAATTAGTGCATCACGAGATATAGCTGTAATGATTGGCACAATCATAATCGCCAAAATGACCCCCGCAGGAAACATGGATGGACCTGTGGGTGGAGTGCTAAAAAATGGTATCCAGCCAAAATAAGTATGAATCCATTTCCCTACTTGATTCAAAATCGGAATTAAAACGAAAATACCCCATATTCCGTAAACAACACTGGGAATAGCAGCCAGCAGTTCTACTAAAAATACTGTTACAGTGCGCACTTGAATAGGGAGAAAATTTTCGCTCAATAACACAGCAGTTCCGACACCAATAGGCACAGCTATGAACAAACCAATAAAAGAACTTAACAAAGTTCCATAAATTTGCGGCAGCACCCCATAATCATCGATAACTGGATTCCAAGCACTTTTAAATAAAAAGGCTACACCATATTTTTGAATGGCTGGCCAGGCTTCTAAAGTAACCTGTACAGCAATCCATAATAAAGTACCGGCTACAGCTAAGGCAAAAGTTCGAGTCAGCCAAATAAAGCTTCGGTCCAGAGAATTTCTCAGTTGAGAGCGACCTTTGATATCTGCCGATTGCAGAGTTGGAGAATTTGTAGTCATGACTACTAAATGTAACAATTAAATGGGATAAAAATGTGGTAGCGAAACAGGTTAATAAAGTTGTCGCTTTATCAACTTTGCAAGTTTGACATAGGCTTAGATGTCAGAATTGCCAGTTGCAAATGTTAGTAAAGCGACACTCTATTTAACTGCTCATTAACCTTTGATTTAAGCTAATCCACCTTTTCAATTGCTGCTGTTGGCAATTTCTGAGCACTAGTTGCTAGCACTACTACCACTGCCAGTTACGGATATTTGATAATCAGGACTAATTTTATCTGCCGCAGCTGCGACTTTTTCTGCCACAGGTTGGGGGATAGGAATATACCCTAATTCACCAGATACTTTTTGTCCTTCAGTTAAAACGTACTCAATTACTGCTTCCATTGCTTTTGCCTTGTTGGCATCAGGATAATTTTCGTAAGCAAGAATCCAACTAAAGCTTACAATGGGATAGGAATTCTCCCCATCCGGATCTGGTACAAAGGCACGGAGATTTTCTGGCAATTCTATCGCCGCTAAAGTTTTAGATGCTGATTCGTCATTGTATTTAACAAATTTGCCTGCCTTGTTTTCCAAGGTAGCAAAGTTGATGTTATTTTGCTTGGCGTAGCCATACTCAATGTAACCAATGGAACCCTGAGTTTGTTGAACTTGGGCAGTCACGCCTTCATTACCTTTGCCACCCACTCCCACTGGCCAGTCTACAGTTTTACCTTCGCCAACTTGATCTTTCCACTCTTGACTAATAGCAGCCAAGTGTTTGGTAAACACACCTGTAGTACCACTACCATCAGAACGATGTACCCATGTAATTGACTGGTCAGGAAGCTTGGCATCCGGGTTGGCTGCAACAATCCTGGCATCGTTCCATTTCTTCACTTTACCCAAAATAATGTCTACGTACAAGTCTCTTGGTAGCTTTAGTTCTGGGACATCAGGCAAATTGTAAGCCAGTACCACTCCACCTGCTGTCACCGGCAGCATAATTACGCCCTTGTCTTGTGGTACCTGCTGAATTTCTTCATCCTTCATAGCTACATCACTGGCACCAAAGTCTACAGTACCCTTGGTAAATTGCTCAACGCCAGCACCACTACCTACTGACTGATAGTTAACTCGTAAGTTAGGATACTTTTTGTTGATATCCGCAAACCAACTTTGAAACAAAGGTGCTGGAAAAGAAGCACCCGCACCAGTTAATGCCACGTCTCCACCCAAGTCTAATTTAACAGGAGTTGTAGCTGTAGCATCTGTAGCAGGAGTATCACTGGGAGTTTCTGAGGTTTGCTGTCCGCCACAAGCCCCCAAGGTCAATGTCAGTGCTAACATTGAAACTGTGGCGGCTATGCGACTGTTATTGATTACGTTTAGACGTGATAGCATTGCTGTGAATCTTTAGTTAATTTATGCAAATAAGCGATACCAGGATACCTCTAAGAAATGGATCTCAAGGTAAACAAAAGGTTAACAAACGTAAAAAACTATATTTATTTTTAGTAAGTTTGTCAATTTAAATATTTTTTTTAAATAAAATTTAAGCCCAGTAGGGTAGATAAGTAAGTAACCCAATTATATAACGAAAAAATACTTATTCTCCCAAGGAATTTCATACTTAACTTGAATAAAGTCAGCAGGGAATTAGCGCGCAAAAGCTTAAATATAGGACATTTGATCATGCTTTGTAGCAAATTAGCAAGCCTAAAATAATGCGCTAAATAATGCACCACTCCACAAGTAACAAATCACTGCTGAACAAGCCCATGAGGGGGACTTTGACTTTGCATCATACTAACTGTGGTGTTTACCTCTCCTCATCCTTGGTGTTACCCAAGGCGTTGTTTTCTTAAGCAACCCTGTTTGATGTCATGAGGAGTGTCAACGTAGCCTCCCTCAAAGGGGAGGCCTTGGGGGTAGAGTTCTTTAACCAACGACGGCCGGAGTGGCGGCTTTTTCTGGTCTTTGGTGAGGAGGACGCATTTCTAAACCCAGTAAATTTAGCATTTCTCTATCAGCGTCGTAATCTGGACAGGGAGTAGTAACTGTGAGCATTTTATTGTCGTCGCTGGAAAAGATCGAATTTGCCCCAGCCATAAAGCATAACGCTTGTTCTACTTGAGAAAGTCTCGCCCTACCAGCACTAAGACGCACATCAGAACTAGGCATAATAATTCTGGCTGTGGCTATCATGCGTACTACATCCCAAATGGGCACATCTGGTTGATTTTCTAGGGGTGTACCGGCAACTTGGGATAGAATGTTAATTGGTACTGACTCTGGATGAGGATGTAAATTCGCCAGAGTCTGTAACATTCCTACACGGTCATCCAAACTTTCGCCTAATCCCAGAATACCCCCAGAACAGACAGTTACATTAGTCTGGCGGACATGATCAATTGTCTTCAGTCGATGGCCATAAGTTCTCGTAGTAATAATGGTATTATAGTACTCCTGGGATGTATCCAAGTTATGGTTATAAGCATATAGTCCAGCTGCTTCTAGGCGTTTCGCTTGGTCCGTTGTCAACATCCCCAGAGTACAGCAAACTTCTAAACCCATCTCCGTCACTTCTTTGACCATTTCCAGAACCGTCTCAAATTGATAATTGTCCCGCACCTCCCGCCAAGCTGCACCCATGCAAACCCGACTTACTCCCGATGCTTTGGCTTTCTCGGCTATATCAAGGACTGTTTCCTTTTCTAGAAGTCCTTGGGGCTTTACCTCGGTTTTGTAGCGGGAAGATTGGGCGCAGTAACTACAATCTTCTGGACAACCACCTGTTTTAATTGAGATCAGCTTACAAACTTGTATTTTTCTTGGGTCATGATATTGGCGATGCACGCTAGCAGCTTGATAAATCAGCTCTAGGAATGGCGTGTTGTATATCGCCTGAATCTCTGCTTTTTGCCAATCGTAGCGTATTCCCACCTACATCACTATCCTTCTTAATAGACTGCATCGCCCTTGAGCGATTTTCTGTTGGATCTCGCAAAATACAGCTTTGGGATTGAAGAATTTCAATCTTAATGCTGTAAATATTAAAAATCAGCTTACCAAGATTTTGGGTATCTGGCAGATTAATTGTCAAAATAATCACAATAATATTTGCAACTAATGACTTGACCTCACCTATTAATCATCTGAGCTTTTTCAAGTATTACGATGATACAGCAAGAATGATTCAATTTATGATCTTTTGAGAAAAATCAGCATCATAAATTAGCCATTATAAAAGTTAAAAATTGTAAACCTACAAATAAAAACGTTAAGTTAATCAAGGGTTTTATGAACTCAGAACTACCACTCATCAACAGCCATCGCCTGACATTAAGAATTGCTATTAAAAAAGATATTCCACAAATACTGAAATATTTCAATGAAAACAAAAATTATTTTACTCCCTTTTACCCTGTTTTATTTGAGCATTTGTTTACAGAAGAATATTGGCAATATCAAATCGAAAATAATGTGTTGGAATTCATCCATGATCAATCATTAAAAATGTTTATTTTTCCGCAGAAAAACTCAACTAAAATTATTGGAACTATAAATTTTACCAACTTTATTCGAGGATCAGCCCATTTTTGCTATGTGGGATATAGTCTCG
The DNA here is from genome assembly GCF_029891685.1 of Umezakia ovalisporum Ak1311. Taxonomy (NCBI): domain Bacteria; kingdom Bacillati; phylum Cyanobacteriota; class Cyanophyceae; order Nostocales; family Nodulariaceae; genus Umezakia; species Umezakia ovalisporum. The sequence continues at coordinate 96,252 of NZ_JANQDJ010000009.1, forward strand.
CGGAATGGGAGCAGGGGAAAGGGTATATGACAGAAGCCTTAAAAGCTGCAACAGATTATGTATTTCAAGAATTAAATTTTCATCGTATCATGGCTAACTATATGCCCCATAATCGCCGCAGTGCTAATGTCTTAAAAAGAGTGGGTTTTGTTGTGGAAGGATATGCTAGAGATTATTTATTAATTAATGGCAAATGGGAAGATCATATTCTCACAAGTTTAATTAATCCTCATTGGCAGCTAGATCAGTATTAATTTCTTGCTTTTTTAACTCATGCAAAACTTTAGCTTTATGAAAATAGCTCTTTAAGGGACTTCCACTATGAGCCAGGGAATTTATTCCCTGGTTCATAGTGGAAAATTAATCCGGTCTTAAGTCATTACATAATTCCACAATTCCCCTAGATCCATCCATCCGTACTCTTTGGCCATCCTGTAATATCCAAGTTGCATTTTGAACATCCATAATGGCAGGAATACCGTACTCACGAGCCACTATAGCACCGTGAGAAAGTCGTCCACCAGCTTCAGCAATTAAGCCGCCAGCCCTAACTAACAGAGGAGCCCACCCGGAATCTGTGTAAGGTACAACCAAAATTGTCTCGCGGTTGATTTCTGGTAAATCTTGTAAATTTCTTAGCACTTTGATTCTTCCTTCGGCTTGACCGTGACTAGCGGGAATACCCTGTAATACCTGATCTGAGTAAACAGACGAGGGTGATAAAGGATGGGGTGGTGTATTGCCGTAAACTAGCAGAGGAATTTGATTGAACTGACTATCTTCATCGAATTGTGATCGCCTCAATTGCACTATCTCAGACAAATGTGCCCTCAGTTCAAAATCATCACCAACTACTAAACGCCTTACTTCATCTAATTCCAGAAAAAAGATATCTCCAGTTTGTTGGAGCAAGCCTGATTTTAGGCAAATTTGCTCTAAAGCTACAAATCGCCACCGCAATTCAGCCAATAAACGAGAATACAATTCTGTAACTCGTCCTTTAATATCTACCCGACGCTGCACCATCCCTCGTTTGCGCTTTGCTGATGGAACCCGATTGATAGAATCTACACCTTCTGTTTCAGATCGGTTGTGCAATAACTGCACAAACAACTCCCTGATGAGTTCAGGTTTTTCTTTCCAGGTAGGAACAGCAATATTTGTCCCCACATCACTTAAGTAACCGTAATCTTGCAATAATTCGTTAAATTCATGAACAATTTTATTTCCCTCTGGAGTTTGTGCTAATTGCTCAAATACTTGATCCGGTTCACACTCACCTAATATTTCTTTTGCATCTGTAGCTAAAGCACTTAGCCATCGCAATGCTGATACTTCTGGGGTAATACTGTTATCAATTTCCCCATCTTTCACCCGAAAAATTGCCTGTCTCAGGGCTACACTCAACGGCGCTAAAATGCTGTAATAAGTTGCACTGCGAAGCAATTCCAGAATAAAATCTACTCTTTCCAACAGCTGTGACCCTGGGAGTGCTTCTGGAAATTCATCTGTTAATTGTGACAAAGCGGGAACAAAAACTCGACCATAATCCCGTTTAAAGTCTTTTTCTAAATTGAGTTCCTGCTTCAGCAGCCGTATTAATCCAGGCAAATTGGCCAAGGTAGATTTTAAAGGCGGTTTGCTCATTTTCGCACCCCTGGTTAAAAATTCCAGACTTTCCCGTGGTAAGCCCATGCGCAGAAAAATCTCTCCTAACAATGAGGCGTTAAAATAAGCCCTAGAATAATGCAGAGTTGCAGTTTCAGTAAAATCCAACCCCACAGCCCGATCCCCCAAAACCAAAGTAAAAATATCTCCCCACACTCCACAAGTTAAGGGGCGATTAATTGACCAAGTTAACGGGTGAATCACCCCAGGAATCACTTCTGCAGCTATTTTCCTTGTCCAGATAGGTAATAGGGTAGTAATGGGTCGAGACTGCAAAACCCAAAGATTCTGACTATCATAAGTCCACTCCATATCTTGGGGTATGCCGTGATACTGTTTTTCCAGTCGCCTGACTAAGTATGCTACTTGTTTGATTAATGCTTGTGGTACTTGTCCTTTTCCTTCTACTTGCACAGAGGAAATATTATCTGTTTCCATGACAAAAGCGCGATATTGTTCTGGTGTGACTTTGCCAGAAACAACTTGAATCGGGCTTCCTGGTAAAGCTTCAATTAAAATTGCATCGCCTTGCTGAGTAATAGGATCACGACTGAAAGCAACACCAGAATACACACTTTGAATTTGTTGTTGTACCAGCACGGCCATTGCTGTATCTGGTAACCCGCGATCGCGACGATATTGTACAGCCGATGGATGATTGTAAGAAGCTTGGACTTGAGCAATGGCTGCTTGTAATTCTGTTGGGCTAGTAACATTCAAAATTGTTGTGTACTGTCCCGCAGCCGAAGCTTTTTCAGAGTCTTCCCCAATAGCCGAGGAACGGACTACTAAGGGAGATAAATCAGAAGGCTGAAGCACAGCAATCAACTGTTCGGGATCATCAACCGCAGAAATTACCCATCCTTTCGGCACTGGATAGCCCCAGCGCTTAACTTGAGATAAAGTTGCAGCTTTTTGTCCGACTACAGCCGCATCTAACTCATCATCTAAAGAAAGAATCGGGCGATACCCTCGTAAATATGCAAAAGTTCCTTGTGAATCTGTATCTACTTCTTGGGCTGGTAAATTCAAATCATCGGGAATTTTTGTGTAAATCCAGGCCAACAATCCAGCCAGCACAATAGCCGCCATTATTTTGGGAAAATTTTCAACATTCAGAAGTATCACAAACAAAGGAAACACAAATAAAACCCCAAACTTTACCAGTTGCCTAGATTGTAGAAGTGTAAAACTGATAATTGCCAGTAAACCTGTAAATACTGCCACCAAAGGGTCATGTACCAAGAACCCCCAAACGACGTTGGTTGTACCTGCTCCTCTGCCTAGGCCATATCTACCTAATACTAAGGCAATGAGGGCAATTAATTCCCAAGGTGATCCTGGTGGAAAAAAAACACGAGACAGCAACACTGCCCCGATTCCCTTCCAGGCTTCTGATACAACAGCCAGAATTCCCACCCATGTGCCGCCATGATAAAAAGCGGCTGAAACGCTGATGTTCTTAGTGCCAATTTGTGATAATTGCCTGCCTTTAAGGAAGTAGGTAATCCAAGCAATAATTGGTAACCCGCCCAAAACGGGACAAGCAATTAAAATAACCAAGGCGCCCCAAATTTCTATCATTATGGGTTTTTGATTTTAGATTTATTTTTTATCTAAAACCGCAAATCTAAAATTATCAAGTTTTTCGGAAATTTTTTGACGTACTTGACGTAGTTGATGGACACTTGGCCCCAGCGGAAACCGTTGTTACAAGTGTCCTCCTTGGTTCCTAATTACTTAGTTTAACGCATAGGCAGCTTGGAGCGCCCAAACAATGAGGGCAGCAATCGATCCCAATAGCAGCACAGTAGAGATAGTGACTGCTCTGGGGGAATCTGCACCTTTAAATTTCATAATTCCTCGATTTAAATCGGACATAGCTTTGTAATCCTCCTTTGTTACAGTGCTAATATGTCCGTTTCGATTGTAGTCCTTCTATTTGCTGATTACTCTAAATTACATATAATATTTTTTTTAAGCTTTGCAACAAATATATTAATGAATATACATACCTTTTCCTCATCCGATGCAAAAAGCTAATAAGTGCTAGATGATAATATTTAATTTCCATAAGCCTTTAGACTATGTTAGTCAATTGGTTCTGAATACAAGTTGGCTCAGAGGGCGTTGACAGGTGAAATTAGCACTAATCATAATTTTGGCAACCCTAGGGTTATGTGTAATAGTTGAAGTGACATTGCGATCGCTCTTTGGTTTTGGTAATCCACTCATTTATATTGCCGACCAGCAGATTGGTTACTTATTGGCCCCTAACCAGCGCACCCGACGGTTTGGTAATCGCATTGAAATCAATCAATATTCTATGCGAAGTGGCCCCATCCAAACAATACCCCCACCTTCTACCCTGCGAGTGCTGATTATCGGAGATTCTATTGCTAATGGTGGCTGGTGGACAGACCAAGAGAATACAATATCCAGTCTCATGACCCGTTCTTTAAAATTATTAAATATTAGTAATTACTCGGAAATAGAAGTATTAAATGCTTCAGCCAACTCTTGGAGTCCCAGAAACGAATTAGCGTATTTACAAAAATATGGTAACTTTAAAGCCCAAATTGTCATATTACTAATTAATACAGATGATTTATTTGGCACTGCACCCACTTCTTTACCAGTAGGACGCCATGGCAATTACCCAGATAAAAAACCTGTCCTGGCATTAGCCGAAGTATGGCAACGGTATATTATCAAACTACGGACTATCCCGGAAATCAAAGCCGTACAGAAAGAAAGAGGGGACATGGTGGGAATTAATCTAGAAGCCATTAGCCAAATCCAAGCATTGAGTCATGAAAACAACAGCCAATTTTTGCTAGTGATGACTCCCTTATTGCGAGAAATTGGTGAACCAGGACCCCGGAACTATGAAATTAAAACCCGTCAAAGATTGATTGATTTTACCAAAACCCAGCAAATTACTTATATAGATTGTTTACCATTACTCAACGCACACCCCCAACCAAAAACCTTGTATCAAGATCACATACACCTCAACTTGGAAGGTAATCAGTTTGTCACTCAAGTTATCAAGCAATGGCTTTTACAAAACCTCCCCTCCAATCCCTCTCCTAACTAAAGCCACAGTGTACATACAAATCATTAAATTACTCCAAATCCTGTTTTGTAGGGTGTGTTGTGGGGTTTCCCAAGGCAACATCCTTATTTTCGGTAGGCCAGGAATCAATCCATGACGCACCCTACTGGCGCAGTAAAGGCCTCAAATAGTGCAATAAATACCTGGTGGTAAAGAATGTAGAAGAGGGGTTCAGTGGAACCTCTCCACAAGGCTTCTATAACCACCTAAGCTTTTTACAGAGCATCCATACATTGCTGTATCTTCTTCAAGAGTGGCTGAGACTCAATAGCTTTAGCTAAAACTCGCGCATCGTGGTAGTAGGATAGGGCTAACTTTTTCCGTTTACCCCTAGCGTAAATATTACCCATATTCAGCAGCGTGGAAACTTCTCCCATAGAATCACCAATTTCTTGATAAATCGTGATCGCTTCCTGGTAGTGTTTCAAAGCCTGACGGTGATTCCCCAGCAGATTGTAGGTAAAACCAATATTATGTAAAGTTGTTCCTTCACCAGCGCGATCATTTATTGCGCGACGTGTCAATAAAACTTGATAGTAAAGTAACAATGCTTTTTTAGGTTGTCCTAAATCACCATACACAGAAGCAATATTATTTAAAGTAGTTGCTTCAGCCATGATATTCTTGACAGCGCGTTGAATCGGCAGCGCTGCTTGCAAAAATTCTAAAGCTTGCTCATACTGACCTAAAATACTATAAGCATAACCAATACCGTTGAGGGTAGTTGCTTCACCAGAAAAATCTCCTAGTGCTCGACGGATGGCCAAAATTTGGTGCTGTAGCAACAGCGATCGCTTTGGTTGCCCCAACTTTGTATAAATTATTGCTACATCATTAAGACTAGAAACTTCTCCTTGAGTATCTTGCAAATCTCTGAAAATTCGTAATGCTTGATCAAAATACTCCAGCGACCGTAACAATCGCCCCAGACGACTGTAGGTAGAACCCAGATTGCTCAGAGCGATGGCCTCAGATCGCCTGTTACCAAGTTCCATAGCTACCAAACGAGCTTGCTGAAAACACTCTAATGCTTGTAAAGGTTGGCCACAACTCAGATGAGCTAAACCAATATCATTCAATGTATGGCCTTCCCTAGCTCGATCTGGAATTGCTCTAGCTAAATGCAAATTCTCACTAGCAAAATTCAGATATTTTTGAAACTGGCCCTGCTTGTAGTAGCGGCTGGCTTCCTCACGCCTTTGTTCCCACTCTTGGACTTGATTAAAAGCTTGCGTCATCTGACCCCGGTTAAACTCTGCGATGAATTGGCAAGTTATCTTTGGGAATCAACCCTTTGGAGGTTTCCCAAAATTGAGTTAATCGTTATTTTCTCTCTTTAGAGATAAAAAGTAAATAGAATTGAAACAAAAAAATACATCTATAGATACAAGAGTGGGGGTTGAATCTCAAAACTGATTTAACCAACAAAAAAAGCGTAAATACCGACTTATTGCTATTTATGTGTGTTTATCCATGTTCAACTGTAGTTCCTTACTGCTCACGAATCCAAAGTGCTAACCCACCCCCACGACCACGAGCCGCAATTAAATCTTCCGTCACTAAAAAGAAAACAAAGAAAGGTAATTTAGCTATGGGCTCGTCATAGAAATTGTGAGTTTGACCTTCACCAGAGCGAATCGACTTGTTGTAAACCATAGAACCAAACAGGCGCAAAACCATGTAGTTAAAGTCAAACGCCAATAAATTTTTCTTACCTAAATATTTTGCTGGCCCCGTCAGCTGCAACAAAACTGGCCCCAATTGTACCTGATTCCCGATCTCACCTTTACCTGAATCCTGCTCTAAAGTCCCACTAAAAGAAATATGGACAGCTAGAAATTTTGGCAGATACAAACCCTTCCCCAACAGAGTTCCAGCTCGTTTCCTCGCTTTTTTAGTCCCAGTTGCAAAGCAAAGTTGCCATTTACCCACCAGTGATTCCAATGGATAACTCAGCCCTTGCTGCTGGGAAGCTTTTTCGGCTTGTAACAAGGCATTTACCATTGTTTCACCAGTGGGAAGTACCCGCCCTTTTCGGCAATATGCAGCCGCTGCTTCAGATAGGGTAGATGTGAAATCAGCCATTGAGTTAATAAGTATATTTCTATTAAGGTTTTTTTAAAATAGCCTCTAATTATAGCACAATTAAGTAACAAGTTTGCCCAAAAATTCAGTTGCTGGCAACTCAAAAAATTGTCTTTGGTGTGGTTTGGGTAGAGTGTAATTTATAACTCAACTTAGTGACCTGTAGACATTGGGAGGTGACAACATGGATAGTCAAAAAATTCTCAATCTTTATGCAGCAGGAGAACGCACATTTAATAAAGTGAATTTACATCAAGTCAATCTTTCTGGTGCTAATTTAAGTGGTGCTAATTTTACTGAAGCTGACTTCAGTGGAGCTAATCTGACTCAAGCTAATTTCAGTGGATGTAACTTTAGCCGAGCAAATCTCACTGATGCTGACCTGAGTGGAGCACAATTAAAAGGTGCAAATTTAAGTGAGGTCAACTTGATTGGCGCTGACTTGATTAGGGTCAACTCAGAAAAGTGCAACTTAAGTGGCGCAGATTTACGAAGTGCAAATTTAGAAATTGCCAACCTAGTAGGTGCAAACCTCAGTCAAGCAGAAATGAGTGGGGCAAATTTAAGAAACGCTAATCTCAGGAAGGCAAATTTAACTGCTTGCAATATCAATGAAGCAGAACTCGATGGTGCAGACTTAACAGGAGCAATCATCACTGACCAAGAGCAAGAAGGAGAAGTATTGCATATGGGACTATCTCATAAATGGGTAACTTGGGCTAGTATTTATACTCAAGTGCTTATTTCCTGAGTCCAAAGTAAAATCCCGGTAGGCTAAACATACCGGGATTCTCAGAACCAGAAAACCCACCAGGGAAACAAACTTTGTGGTATCCCTATTTACATATCCTAATAAACTAAGGGAGTTATGCCACGCATCTGGCGTAAAGTATTTATACAAGCTGGACAATCACAGTTAAATAACTTGACTGCCATATCACTTTCTTCAATATTAAAGGCTAGTAAAGGAACTTCATTTTCAGTAGCAGAAAACTCGATACCAGGTTGGTATTCAGGGATTTGAGCTAATGCAGAAGCTCTAGCGCACACCGGACGCCTTATGTGTTCATTGCGGATACAGGTGAACTTATTGTTTGTGTTTTCTTTTTCTAGTTCAGCCGCCTGTGCTTGATTTACCATTGTTCCCATAGCCAGTATTGAACTAACTAGCATGGGAGTGGAAAGCAAACTAAGTATAGTTTTTTTATTCATTAGGTTACCTTTCAAAACAATCCTGATTGCCCAGATTATCCGATTAAAACTTACGATTCAAGTAAATGTCCATCAGGAATTTAAATCAGTTTAATCATCGGATTCGTCAATTCAAAAATGCCGATTTACCGTAATTAATCATAAATACCATCGTTTGCAGCGAAATTCTGGCCTTTAAGAGCTATTTGTCCTTGCTGCATTCAAGTTCAAATTTCCTCATCAATTAACTTGCTAGTGGCCGTTGTGGGCTGAACTACCCCAGGGATGAATCCCGGGGAGGGTAGTTCAGTCACAGCACAAGCTAATAGATTTAGCTCTATGATAATGATTTAATGAAAGTTAGCATTATGCCGAATTAAATTCATAAATTCTTCACGAGTTCGATAATCTTCTGCAAAAACTCCGCGCATAGCGCTACTAACAGTCCAAGAACCGGGTTTTTGCACACCGCGCATTACCATACACATGTGGGTAGCTTCCACCACTACTGCAACACCTTGGGGTTTGAGCAATCCTTGCAATGCATCAGCAATTTGGGTGGTGAGACGTTCTTGTACTTGTAAACGTCGGGCGTACATTTCACAAATACGGGCAATTTTAGATAAACCGATTACTTTACCGTTAGGTATATAGGCAACATGAGCGCGGCCAATTATTGGCAGGATATGATGCTCACAAGAACTGAAAATATCGATGTCCCGAACTAACACCATTTCATTGGCATTTTCTGTAAAGACTGCTCCATTCAGCAGTTCGTCCAAGGATTCAGTGTATCCCTTTGTGAGAAACTGCAAGGCTTTCATTACCCTTTTAGGAGTATCTTTTAGTCCTTCGCGGTCTGGATCTTCACCTAGTCCAATCAATAAAGTCCGCACAGCCTGCATCATTTCTGCTTCTGTTACTTTTGGCCGCTTTTGAGCAACGAAAGACGATAGTACCTGATCGGCAGAAGTTAGATCGGGACGAATCGATAGAGTCATTTTTTGAGTTTTGTATGAATGTTTTGATGAATTAGTCGATTGTCAGATTTGCGTCATGATTAAGCTTTGACTACCTCTGACTAAAAAAGTGTAACATAACTTTACACGTTCTCATCATACCAAACATTTCTTTAACTGCCATTTGATTTCATTGCTGTCCAAATTTCTGCCGATAAAAACTAGCTGATTTTTTGGTTGACAATACCATTCATCAGCGTATAAATTATAACGCGGTCCGCTCAGTTGGAAAATATGGCGCAATTCACTATCATTGAACCAAAGTATGCCTTTAGCGCGAAATACACCCGCTGGCATTTCTTCAGTAAGGAACGTTTCAAACTTACGGACATCAAACGGGCGATCGCTTTGGAAGGAAATCGAAACAAAGCCATCATTATCTAAGTGGTCTGAGTGATGGTGATGATGTTCATGTTCATGATGATGTTTTTTGTGGGCATCTTGTTCCACAATAGACACATACTGTTGTTTCGGTGTTAACGCTGTACCCAAAATCAATGGTAATGGCACTTGTGCATATTGGGTATGTAGAATCTTCGCCCCAGCCTTGACTTTATAGATGTAGCTTTCAACTGCTTGTAGTTTTTCTGGATTAACGAGGTCAACTTTATTCAGGAGAATAATATCACCATAGGTTATCTGTTTCAAAGCTGATTCACTTTGAAAATGTTCCGCGTCAAAAGCCTCTGCATCTACCAAAGTGAGAATAGCATCGAGGTTGGTTAAATCTTTGAGTTCTGTGCCTAAAAACGTTAAAACAATTGGTAACGGGTCAGCCACACCAGTGGTTTCAATTACCAAATAGTCAATACCTTCTTCTCTTTCTAATACTCGATAAACAGCATCCACTAATCCATCATTGATGGTACAGCAAATACAACCATTGCTCAGTTCCATCATATCTTCGTCTATGGAAACTAGCAATTGGCTATCAATATCAATATCCCCAAATTCATTGACTAAGACGGCAATTTTTAAGTCTTGTTTGTTTTTCAGTATCTCATTGAGGAGTGTGGTTTTACCACTACCTAAAAATCCAGTAATTATACTTACTGGCATTCCTTGCTTGGGAATTTCTGATAAAACTCCAGCTGCTGATGGTGTGAAGGTGCTCATATTAAGTCTAATGGTGAAATTTTATCGTTGCTCAAAGCCAGGGCTAAGATGTCAGCGCAGACGTGGCGAATCTGTGAATGCATACCAAAACTAACCATGGCTAAAATTAATGATAATCATTATCATATTAGCGCAAAAAGAATCCTCTGCAAGAAAAGATTTGGATATTGGGGAACGATACTAAAAATTTCCTGGTTTAAGTGCTCGCCTAGCCAACTTAGTGTAAGTTTTAACAGTAGAAACAGGCATTTCTAAATCTTCTGCTATCACCTTCAAAGATTCCCCGGCTTCTCGTCGTGCTAAAATCGTAGCCCAGGTAGCCGCTACTTTATCAGTGCGATCGCCCCCTGTGCGTTTGCGTTGTGCTGTGAAAATTGCAGTTAACTCCTCAATGCGTTCTCCCAGAATATTTGTTAGTAACTGCGTCGGTGTCCTAGGTTCTGGTTCCACCCAATCTAAACAAGTTTGTCCCAGTCCAAAGGTAGTTTTATGTCCTGTTCCACAGTAAGGAGCAAGTTTCACCAAAGCATAAAACAACCGAGTAAATTCAGTATTAGCCAAACCAGCCTTACTTAACCCGCAGCAAATCGCCCCAGTAAAACCCGTAACTGAACCTTGTTTACCAGCTGCTACCTTAACCGATTGCAAACGGTGTCCATGAATAATCACATTTTCGTCTATCCAATTCAGAAAAGACTCTTGTAACACTGGTAAGTCCGAAAAATCATTCCAGCGACGCAGGTAGCTATGAAACAGATTCACAGGTACAGGAAGGGGGAAATGATGACTTTTGCGGCGAAAGCTGGTTGGTGAAATAAAACTGAGGTTAACTTTAGAGCATTTTGCTGGTAGTTGCAACAATTGGGCATAAGTTGTTGGTGGATGACAAATTCTCACTTGTTTAATCCGTAGAGAAGCATCTCTTAATTTTAGAGTTTCCGGCAATTCAGTTAACCACTGTTTAAGAAACTGCACCACCCTTGCAGATAAAACATTAACTTGCCACCGTAAAGTTTGGTTTATCTCCAATTGTAATTTTTTACCAGCCGGAAGTAGTTGACCTTCTAAACCTGATATATTGAAAGGCTTTTCTGACTTACCATCATGGAGATAAGCAGAAAGGTCTGGGTCAAATTGTCGCACTTGGTCAAGAAACCAAGCATGGAGAGCTATGGTGTATTGAGAATAGACAGAGCTGGTGTTCAGTGCTTCTAGGTCAAACTCCAATCCCAACAATTCCGTATCATTTCCCCACGTGGGAAAGCTAGAAGTAACTTCTGATTTAGTCCTGACTTTACGAGTAGTAACTTTAGCTGCTCTTGGCATTACCGATTACTATGCAAATATTGTTAAATATTTTAGTTAATTTCAGTCCCCTTGTAGTCAATTGCTAAACCGGACAACACACAGCCTTATCACGCCACCATATCAAAGACAAGCTTCTTTGGAAGGAGCCTCTTCTAATGCCATGTATAATATAACCATTGATAACAACACTTAAAATCATGACTACCTACAACATGGAATTAAAAGACAGAATATTACAAGTGAGTTTTGGCAAACTTCCTTACAAGAAATCAACCAGAAGCGTGAAAGCCCTTGAAAAGAGGCAACATGGCTGCGTGCTTTGGACAAAAACAAGAGACTCAATTAAGTAAAACAACTCAATCTTTTGTACAAATATTAACAGCTAAACTAAAAGAACGGATATTCTTGCAAATCTGAACAGTGACATTCAAGGTCAATAAAATACAATTGATACTATCTTTTCAGTATTAACCAGCAGTATCCATTACCTTGCACCAGGAGAGGATATTTACAGTCCTCCAATAGTTTAGACCTTCGCGCAGTTGTTGGTGGGGTTCTCTAGAAAGAATTAACAGAAGAAGCGCCTACCATTGCAGTTTAAATGGAAAGTTTTTATGATGACAAATTCTCAAAAAGTTGCATTACACGTACTTCAACAGGCCATCGCAACCTTAGCTAAATGGGCACACCATAATATTCAGCTACCTTTTGAGCCTGAATCTCTTAACGACTCAGAAAAAACAGCAGTCAAAAATGCCCAGAAGCTTGTAGGTTGGGAAGAAAATCAACAAGTTGGAATATTAAGCTTACTGTTTGACAGCGTAAACTTATCTGATGAACCTAGAAACGACACAACAAAACCCCATTACCATCCACTCAAAGCAATTGACAATGACCATAAAGAATATCCTGATATTCCCTATCCCTTAAATTCCGCACCAGACGAAGAAGCACAAACAGCTTTTAAAGTAGAGATTAATGAGGCACTTGCTAACTCCATCAAAGATAACTGGCAAAACCTCTCTTTACTGATGCTAATCTTAGAAAAATTTGCCTCATGTCTTAGCTTTGGGGAATCTGATGTAGCTTTAGTAGACATAGCCAGAACCACAGCAGCCCTTGCAGTAGCTTTATTAAATAATCCTACTCAAGAAATTAGTTTAATTGCTGGTGACTTATCAGGTATTCAAAAATTCATATATAGTATTTCTTCTGAAGGAGCACTTAAGTCATTAAGAGCTAGAAGTTTTTATCTAGAATTAGTTACAGAAGAAGTTGTACAACAATTATTATATCAACTCCAGTTACCAAGAACAAATATAATTTATGCAGGTGGTGGTAACTTATATATTTTGGCCTCTGCAACCCCAGAAAATCAAAATATTGTCAACCAAATCCGTAAGCAGTTTAACGAATGGCTTTTAAAAGAATTCCAAGGTAAAGTCTTTCTGGCTTTAGATTGTTTAAACTTTTCCATTAAAGAACTTAAAGATAAATTTGCTGAAAATTGGTCAAAAGCCACCAAAAACCTAGCTGTATATAAATCTCGTAAATTTGCTGAAAATAAATTTAGTGAATTTATCACTCCTAGTCATAGTCATGAACCTTGTCGCGTCTGTCATCGTGACGACGTAGAAACTCTAAAACCCCTCAATTCCCAAGAACCAGATTCAGTTTCAGCTTGTGAAACTTGTCGGAGTATGTTTGATTTAGGAAGTCAACTGTTTGGGGTAAAAGCAATTGTCCGCTCAACCAATAAAGAAATTAACAACGCCTTACATACAATCTCCTTTAAACTTCCCTCTGGAGATATCCATTATCATTTGTTCAAAAAATGGAAACAAATAGATACTAATTCTGACATGGTTTTGTTAGTCAATGATTGGCATTTAGAACATTATCGATTCAAATCTTTTAAAAATGCTGCTCCCCTCTTACTAGGGAACTATGGTAAGGAAGGTAACCCAAACCCTGAAAATTCAAAAGAACCTATAGGTTTTATCCGTGCTGAAGAAATGGCTGTAGAAGCCAAAGGAGCAGACAGAGTTGGTTATCTACGCATGGATGTAGACCGATTAGGACAAATATTTGCCAAAGGTTTATGTGAAAAACAAACCCTAACCAGACTGGCTGGTTTATCTCGGCAAATGAGTTATTTCTTTAAAGTCTACCTCAATAGTTTGGCAGCAGATAGAAAAACCAACATCCCTGAGGAAATTAAACAACTAACACCAAACCATCAGCGATTAAATTTACTATTTATTTATGCAGGTGGTGATGATTTATTTATTAGTGGTGCATGGAATGAAATTGTAGAATTTGCCTTTGATATTTATCAATCATTTCGTACCTATACAGGTAATAATGAACATATAACCCTTTCTGGAGGTATCAGCATTGATAATACTAAATTTCCCTTATATCAAGCTGCAAAATCTTCAGGAGAAGCCGAAGATGCAGCCAAAGCCAACGGTAGAGACAGCCTAGGCTTATTTGGTCAAGTTTTCAAATGGGATGAATGGCTAGGAAAACAAAATTCTACTACACTTGATAGTGATGTCAAAAAATATCTCCATTCCGAGAAAACACCAAACTTATTCGGTGTTTACCCCTTTGTTGACAGATTAGAACAGCAACATATAGGGGTGAATTATTCCCGGAATTTTGTACGTAACCTCCTCATCGCCGCACAAATCCAAGAACAGGCATTAAAAAAGTTTAAACAAGAAAAAAAATCACAGGAGGCTTTAGGAACTCGCTATTATTTACACTTACCAAAAATAGCTTACACCCTAGCAAGATTACCCAACAATATATTGAAAGATAACGATTTTCGGACTTCTCTCAAAAATCCGTACAATGCGCCTTATTTTCGCGCCATAGCCACTTGGATTGAATTATTAAACAGGGGAAATTAATTGCATGAATAAGCAAATTCCATCAAAACCTAATTCTTCACCAGGACATGCCAAACAATCAAATACCCCAGCAAATATGAATCAAAACAACAATATTGTCAAAGAAATCATTGATAAAATCAATAATTTACAATGTTTACAAGCATATCCCATTCGTGATTTAGTTAACCAGTCCGCAGCCTTTGGTCCTTATCTTAAACAACAAAGATTAGAAACTAACCAAGTCCGCAAATTTTTAGATGCCGTAAATCGGTTAAAAGCCGACCTAACTGAAAAAGGTGAATTTTCAGCAATAGAAACAGAAGTGGTGCTGCTCAAACCTAAACTTGCATACGCCGCAGCTAGACAAAGAGCCGCAAAACCATTAGGTGATGTCATATCAGCCGCCATCGATAAAGTTAATACCAAAGAAGATTTTGAGCGTTTAGTGCAATTTATTGAATCAATTATTGCTTATCACAAAGCTGAAGGTGGAAAATAATTATGCCAGTGTCATACGAACAAACACCCCTACTTGGTAAAGTAACTCTCACTTGTCAACTCATCGCCAAAACAGGACTGCATATTGGTGGAGGTGGCGAAAATTTAGACATAGGTGGACTAGATAAACCTGTAATTCGTGACCCTTTAACCAAGTATCCTTATCTCCCTGGTTCATCCATCAAAGGTAAACTCCGCGCCACATTAGAACGATTATTAAAAAAACCCCTCAATCGCCCAGGTGGAAGTGGAACATGGCGCTATGAAAGTGATGATTTAGCAGATGGGTTTACTGAAGTTGAAGCTGGACAATTTATTACCTATGAAGGGGCTAAAACCTGTCAAATTAGTCGATTATTTGGCTCCACTGGCGGTTCTGGGTTTTGGATGCCCATTGAAAGTGCTACAAACGAAGGATTATTTTCAGACAAGAATCCTACAAAAATAATTCAAGGTCAAAACTGCGTCAAAATTAATCGTGGACGTAATGCCCCCAGTCGCTTAATTATCCGTGACTGTCACTTATCAGAAGACTCAGCAGAGAAGTTGAAAAAAGTTGACACTGGTTTATATATGACCGAGTGGAAATTTGAAAACGGCATTGACAGAGTAACAGCAGCCGCCAACCCCAGACAGTTAGAACGTGTACCAGCAGATTCAAAATTCAATTTTGAGTTAATTTATACCGTCGAAAATCCACAGCAAGACGTTGAAGATTTGCAGAATATAGCCATCGCACTTGCTTTTCTTGAAGATGACGCATTGGGTGGACATGGTTCTAGAGGTTACGGCAAAGTCAAATTTGAGAACTTTAAGTTTAACTGTCGCAGCTTAGAACAGTATCGTCGAATTGCCAATGCACCCCAAGGAACATCAACTTTACAAACCTTAGACACTATTCCCAACACCCAAGGACTATTAGACAACTTCAGAAGCTTACGGGAGTACATCAAACAAAAATTATTACCAGAGGGAAATTAATCATGAGTGTTTGGAAACTAGTAAAATTGAACTTTGGACGCAACCTTGCTCACTTTGGGGAAGTAGGAATAGGTCTAGAACAAACAAGCGATCGCATCCGTTCAGACAGTTTATTTAGCGCCTGGGTAACTAACTATGCGCGGTTGTTTAAAAAACAAGGAGTAGAGGAATTATTACAGCTATTTCCCACAGATAAACAACCCCAACCTATACCCCCTTTCCGCATCAGTTCTACATTTATCTATCGACAAGTGGGGAAAGAGACAATTTACTATCTTCCCCGTCCCCTTAAATTTCCCATCAACTACCCAGAGGAAGATTTAGCATTTTTCAAAACCTACAAAAAACTCAACTATTTACCTTTAGAAATCTGGCAAAAATGGTATCAAGGAACAGGATTCACCACAGATGATGCCAAGGAATTAGAAACTTACACCCCCGATAAACCCAAAGGAAAACTAGCAACAGCAGGAACATTTGACTACAGTAAAGCCTATAAAATTAAACAACTCCCCAAAATAGCCATAGATAGAAATACCAGAGCCACAAACATTTACCATACAGGCTTTGTTCAATTTGATTGGCAAGAAAACCCCGCAGGTTTATACTTTCTTCTAGAACTTTCTCCAGAAGGTGAAAAATTAGCCCATAAACTCCAAGCATCTCTACACCTTTTAGGAGAAGAAGGAATTGGCGGAGAGCGTTCCAATGGAGCAGGAAGATTTGAAGCTCACTGGTCAGAATTACCAGAAAAGTGGCAAAAAGTAGTTAATTTTCATCCAGGAACTCACCACACCCTCATCAGTTTATTTTGGGATTTATCCATAACAATTGACTTTTTAAATAAAGCCAGTTACGAAATTCAAGAAAGAGGTGGTTGGATAGCACAAACTCAGCTACGTCGCCAAACGGTACGAATGTTTAGTGAAGGTTCTGTCTTTTCCACGCCACCACAAGGAAAGCTGGTAGATGTCAGACCAAAAGAATTCACAAAACACGGTATTTACCGCAGTGGTATCAGCTTAAGTTTACCAATTAAAGTACACGAACAAGAAAATCATGGTTATTGCGCCTGAATCTCCACTCAAAAAACCTGACTTTTACCAATCAAAACGCATACAGTTAACCAGTCCACTTTTACATATTGGTTCATCTGTATCGATGTTAAATCCATTTGAATATGTGCAGACAGCCAAAAAAGTTTATCTTCCCAATCAAGAAGCCCTAGCTAAAGGATTATTAAAAAAGGGAGGAAGTTTTCTCAACGACTATATTCAAGCAATTGAAGAACGTCGAGACATCACGAAACTTTTACAGCAAGCCTTTGGTGACGAATGCTGGAATGCAAAAGACACAGACGGAAATGCCATTTTTCCCCCAAATGCAATTAGCCAAAACTTTGCCCAAGATAAGATTACAGACTTACGCCCGATGATTCGCAACGGTATGGGATATTTATTTATCCCTGGTTCCTCAATCAAAGGTGCAATTAGAACAGCCATAGCTTATCATTTACTCAAATACCCTGACCGTTATCAAATACCTCCACAAAATCGGGTCAGCGAAATTGAAAATAATCTCAAGGAAAGATTGGGAGAACTCAGTAACAAACATAAACAGAAATTTAGTGATGATAATTTATTTATGGAAAGTTTATTTTCCAACTTTACCCTCAACTATCAAGGTAAAACATTATCTGGTAGCAGTCAGAATACAGACTTTTTACGCTGCTTGAAAGTCAGTGATTCTGAACCCATAATTGAAACCAAAGTTCCCAGCAGAACAGGTAAATTAATTCCCGCAAATTTTTCCATTGTCGCTGAAGTCATAGTTTCCAGCAGATATCCTGATTACTTAGCCAAATGTAAAGCCTCTATCTATGCTGAAATGGCGCGGAATGTCATCACAGAATTTACCCTCACCTTAGATCCAGAAATGCTGTCATGGTTCCAGCATAAACAGGGAATGAAATTACCCTTTAATAATCTAGATGAACTACTGAAAATATGCGAAGATTTTACTCAAGAACAATGGGACTATGAGCATGATTATTGGAACGCAATAGAAAATAACCCTAAAGCATCTGGTAAAAACCTAGACTTTAATCATATCCGTGATATCTACAAACCAGAAAAATGTCCCTATATGTTACGCTTAGGTTGGGGTAGTGGAATGACAGGAACCACTGTTGGCTTATGTTTTGACGACCAACTCAGAGCAGAACTCCGTGACATTTGTGGTATTCAAGCACCAGGTTTTGAAGCACCAAAATCTCGGCGAACTGTCATGAATAGCAATGGCGAAATTAAATTTGTTCCTGGATGGGTGAAATTCAACACTGTATAGACCTATGCTAATTCACACCACCTGGACATTAACCGTATCCACACCAACAGTGTTACCCCGCTCCCATAGCTTAGAACTAGTAAAGCAACTGCATCAGCAGCTAGGTTTAGAAATGGGAAGCGAAACCATACCCCCTATTTCCTACTCAGGTATAATCGGTTTTTCTTCCAATTCCAGAGATTTTATCACCTTCCATCCCCAAGAGTTTTACCAACTATCTCTATGTGGACTAAACGAAGTTTCAGCTAAAGCCATTTCTCATCTAAATCTTGCTGACACTCTAGAATTTCTGGGTGCAAAATTCAACATTATCAATGGAGAAGAGGAAATCACCAGCTATGCAGAATTATATACAAACTTAGTAGGCAATGAACCAGATCCAGTGAGAAGTTTTGACTTGAAATTTATCACACCTACAGCCTTTGCTCAAGGTGGACTAAATTTACCTTTACCGTTACCCAACTTAATGTTCCGCAGTTGGTTAGAACGCTGGAATAATTTCGCACCTGTTTATTTAGGAAGCGATGAATTAATTGCTTATCTGAGTAACGCTGTTTTCCTTAAAAATCACAAAATTCAAACCCGAAGTTATCAACTACATAAAGGTTTTGTGAATGGATTTGTTGGCGATGTCAGGTTACAAGTTTTAAGCCGTGCTGATCCTCTATTGGCAAATATCGCTAATTTATTGGTTCAATATGCGCGCTTTTGTGGTACGGGTATTAAAACTCGTTTAGCAATGGGACAGACTGCTGTAAAACTCTAAAACTCAAGGATTAAATACATATTATGAAAGCAATTTCATTTCTAGGTTTTAACAAAAGAGGTTATCAAGAAACCACTTACCTCAATCCAATTGCTTCTGGCGAATATAAAACTAAATTCATTCAAGAAGCTTTAGTAGAATTTTACAAGCCTGAGACTCTTTATGTTTTGTTGACAAATACAGCAGCTACAGGAATTCCAGACAACGAGACTGAATCTAGTTGGGAAACACTAAATAAGAAGCTTTTCCATAAAGTTGATTTACGAGCGATAGAAAATGTTCCTGAAGGACACAGTACATCGGATATCTGGAAACTATTTGAACTGTTAACAGACTGTTTGCAAGAAGGTGATAGGGTATTATTTGACATCACAAACGGCTTTCGTTCTCTACCTGTTTTAGCATTAATTGCCGTCAGTTATTTACGTGTTGTCCGTCAAGTGCAGATTGAAGGTTTAATATATGGCGCATTTGATGCCAAAACAAATGATAATAAAACCCCCATCTTTGACCTTTTACCTATAGTCAGCTTATTGGAGTGGACAACTGCTACCGACCAGTTCACTAAAACGGGAAATGGACAAGCATTAGCAAACTTACTTTATCATGGTGACTCGACAGCACAAAATTTAGCGGCTAGCATCCAAGGAATTGCACAAGGTTTACAGCTATTACGTCCAATGGATGTGATTCAAGAAGCAGCAATATTACCTGAACGTATTACAGCAGCAGAACCAACAGTTTCTCAAACCGTACCACCATTTGCGGCTTTGCTGAAGCGTGTAGAAAAAGATTATGGTAATTTTGGCTTGGTTAACCCAACAGATTATCGCAATTACCCACAATCATCTTTATTGCGACAACTGAAAATCGTAGAGTGGTATGCAGCCAAAGGACAAATTGTTCAAGCCTTATCTATGGCGCGGGAATGGCTACCTTCGTTGTTATGTCATCACTTTCAACTAGATCCATTAGATAAACCATGTCGAGATGAAATGGAACTATTATTAAATGGAGGCAAAGATAAGGATAAAAAGGAATCTCGATATTTAGAACAATGGTCTACTATTCCAAAGGAAAAGAAAAAACCATTAAGCAGATTGTGGTGTGGTGAATTAAACTTGGCCAAGCTGCGTAATGACGTACTACACGCAGGCTTTCGTAAAGATCCTAAAAGTGCAGAAGACATTTTGCACCAAACTGAACTTATCATTAAAGAACTTCAAGCCATTGCTAAAGTTTGGGATTTGCAGGATGAAACTGTATAAAAACACTTCCAAACCCTGACCACCATCTCCTCACACAACCCTCAACGAAAAGCGATCGCTTATTCCTTCACAACACTGGAACTATCGCCATGCTATGGATAGCATTACAAGTGAAATCATGACCATTGAACAAGCAGTTATACAAAACCTATGGTAACTACCACCAGATAAACAGCAACAAGTGTTGGATTTCATTCAGTTTCTCAAGCACAAATCACGACCAAAAAAACCTCGCCCTAGCTTGTAGGGATTATAGAGTGATTTAGATATTCAAATTACCGAAAAAGATATTACTCAAGCCCGTCAAGAAATATGGGGAAATTTTCCCAAGGATATTCCTTTATGAGCGCATTAGTGATAGATACCCATGCTATAGGACTAATATTTCTGAACAAAACTCGGTACAATTTTATTCATTTTTTCCTGTTCCCTATTCCCTATTACCTATTCCCTGCCTCTACGAGTAATTTCAGCAATCAAACCGGATTCCTATAGAATAAAAAATATACACCAAAAACTCATCCTCCCACCCCAGAAACCACCATGACACAAATCACCCTTTCAGAACTCCCCCCCACCCTGCAAACTCTAATTAACCAAGCTAAAAAAACAGGTGAAACCCTAACCATCACCGAAAATGGTATCCCCCTGGCCATCATTTCTCCTATTAAAAAAAAATCCCTCTTGCAAACACTTTCCATTCTGGAACCACTAGAAGAAGACTTTGCCGATGTAGATGCAGGATTATTACCCCTAGATGATATAGAACTTTAAAAGTGACTTACTTATACTTATTAGATACAAACATTATTTCTGAACTTATCAAAAATCCTAGAGGGGTAATATTTTCCCAAATTCAACAAATAGGAGAAGATAAAATTTGTACAAGTATTATTGTAGCTTGTGAGTCAAGATTTGGAGCGCGAAAGAAAAATTCCCCCAAACTGATAGAAAAACTAGAAGTAATTTTGGATAGCATAGAAATACTACCCCTTACCCATCCCGTCGAAGAATATTACGCAGAAATCCGTACTTATTTAGAACGACAAGGAACACCCATCGGTGGGAATGACTTATTAATGGCTGCCCATGCCATAACTCTAAATCTAACAGTAGTTACAAACAACGTCCGGGAATTTTTCCGTATCCCTAATTTGAAAGTTGAAACCTGGCTTAACACTAACTGAAAAAAAGTAGTATTGTACACCTAGGCTTTGCGATCGCACCCTATATAGTCACCATCCCAGCACCCTAGAAACAACCCAATTGTCAGATATACCAACAGCATTGACAATTAAGTAACACCCCACACAACCCTCGACAAAAAGCGATCGCTTATTCCTTCACAACACTGGAACATCGCTATGCTATGGATAGCATTACAAGTGAGTTAAATCATGATCATTGAACAAGCAGTTATACAAAACCTATGGTAACTACCACCAGATAAACAGCAACAAGTGTTAGATTTCATTCAGTTTTTCAAGCACAAATCACAGGCAAAAAACCTCGCCCTAGCTTGTAGGGATTATAAAGTGATTTAGAGAGTGTTTGAAAATTTTTTAATTCTAAGGCACATCCATGATTTGACCTATTACCTATTATAAAGCTGAAATCAAGAAAAACTTCCAAAAACCATCTAATTTACTCAACTAATTTTATTTTTTTTATACTTCTATCTTCCTTAAAGTCCACGATTTTTACCTTCACCCTTTCCCCTTCCTTCAACAAACTGGCTTTCCTCGGTTCCTTCTCAGTTAACTTAATAGTTCCCAAAATCTGGTAAGTTACTTTATTTCCACTGATTTTAGTCACTGTCGCCTCTAATATCTGGTCTACCTGGAAATCCTGAGATTCAACCACCTTAGCAATTTCTTGCTGACGTGCTGACTCCACAGGAAGTGCTGTAGGCGGAGGAATTTCCCCAATGGGTACACCAGCGTCTTTGTAGTAACGCATCAGCCGACATACCCAGCCCAATATTTGCAGTATAATTGTGGCATCAGTAACCCTTTTGAGATAATCACTACAAGTTGTTTCTATACTGCGGTAATATTCCAGAGTTTTACCACTATGTCCAATTTGGTTGCCATTTCTGACAAGGGTTTTCAGGTAGGTAAACAACTTTGCACTAGCATTTGTTTCATCAACAATACTACGCAAATAAGCCATCACTTTTCCTAATTCGTTAATATCTGTATTTTCTTTTACCAAGGTTTGAGCGATGGCATGGGCAATTTCCCACTGTTTATCTGTTAAAGATCCAGAGGTTAAATCAGCTATAGTCATAATTAATACATTCCTGTTGGTGGTTGGCGATCGCTAGGGTAACGTAAAATAGCAGCGAGTTCTTCTAATTGCGTTTTCTCAATTAGACCTGAGTGAGCAGCTTGAATATGTTTCTGTTTAAACTTAGCTAAATTATCCCCCATTAATTCATCAGAGGAACTAAGTTCATAGGATGAATAACGTCTTTTTAAATCTTGGAATTGTGTAATTTTATCTATACTAACAGTCATCGTTCCCATGCCAATAGGTTTACCGCCACCTACTTTTAAAGCCATGGGATACTTAGGGTCTTGTCCTAAAGCAATCAACAAAGTCCCTAATTCTTCAGATAATAAATTCTTAAAGTGTAATTCCGTGATAAAACTGTATTCTCTACCGGCTTGCTGTACGGCAATTCCAGAATTTTGACCTTTATCAATGGCCTTGTTAGTATTATAATAAAACTTACGTCCTGCCACTTGACCGTTGATAAAATACGCCGGATTTTTATCGGGACTGGGACGATATAAAGAAGGCATAAAACCTGTGGAAAAATCCATACCTGTACAGGTCGCATCATTGAAATCAAGTAAACCTTGCCAATCTAACGCCCCAAAAACCCGACTAGCTGGACAAAGTTTTTCTTTATTCCCACAAGGTAGGCGTTCCTGGGTAATTTTATTGTTATCTTTATATTTCTTAGTCACAATTGCCAAGGTACTATTAGTAATCCCTTCATATATACACCGGATGCAGCCTTTCAAGGAACTTCCTTGAATTGACAGTTTTTGGTCAACACCCTGCACCATTGTTTTCACCAGAGAAACTTTGCTATTAATATCGCTACCCAAAGCAACTACACCAGTAGAGATGTGCAGGGATGTTTGCACTGTCAGAGTGAGATATAAAGTACCATGGAGGCTATCACTCAGATATTTATGATGACCAACTGGACGCCGCAAAGTGGGACGTTCTTTGGGGAAAGAGATGAGTTTGTAAGGTTTTGGTGTCAGTTCCGAGTTAGATGAATCTCTAGAAACTGGTTTTCTTGGTGGTGGGGTAGGAGTTCTTGTCATGTTAATTGAATGTAGATTTATATCACCTAGAAGCCCATCAGACCCAGAGGTTGAGAGCTAGACTGCTTATTTTCGGTTAATTGTCAGAGCAACAAAGTGTACTGTTGCAGTTTTTTCATCAACAAAATATCGTTGGGCCATATCTTCTTTTGGGGGAGGTAGACTTTTGGGAAAACGTTTATTTTCCGGAGAAATTAAATGAGCTTCTCTTTCTTGTATCTGCCAACTTTCACCTATTTTAATAAAATCTGGTTCTTCCCCGCCAATACTCAAAAGTAGAACTTCATAACCATTCTTCGGTTTGTGCTTCCATCTCAATTCACATTGTTTATTAAACATCTGTCCCTCCAGCATAGGGAAATGTTTTTCTTCAGGTCGTTCTTCCCAATGTTTACTAACTTCATGAGTCCAACGCAAAAAATAGTAGCTAGGTTCAATTGCGAATTTCTTGATTAAACTTAGCAAATCCGTAACTGATAAATATTTTTTAACACCAACAAAAGTCATACCACGTAGTTTAAACCTCTGAATTACGAATTACGAATTACTTATTTACACCCAATAATTGACTCCAACACCTGACACCGCGCTCAAATAAATCATGAACAGTACCTTCTCGCCAAGTCAGTGCTACACCAAAACCTAAATCCATTTCTTGAGCAGCAACAGGTGTATCTTGATGGTCTGACAAGGGGAAACCATATAACTGTGCTTCTTGTGATTCTAAAAACTCTCCAGCACCTAAGAGGTAAGTGTGAGGCCATTGCTTTTGACGACCTAAAGCCAGAATTTGTTTATCTTCCGACAAAATGCAACCAGGATATTGCACCACAGCTTGATTTAATTTCACCTGTACAGTACCCAAACCGCGAGATTTAGCGAAACCTAAACCAAACCAACCATCATTCAAGTCACGCAATACCAACCCAATTAAACCCAACTGTCCCAAAGTAAAGTTTTTTAAATGTATTTTGGTGTGAAATTCACCGGATGTACAGACTTGATAATTAAAAGGACCAACTGCTACTGAACCAAAGACTCTATCAATAGCTACCCCGTTTCTTTCTTCAAGTTTTAATGGTACGGATTTATCAGGATAAGCATCTTCTATTCTCAATCTGCTAGCGATAGAAGTATTACCAAAAATTTGGTCTGTGAAAGACGAAAGTTTATAAATATCGCTGGTTGATTTATCCTTCAGATATTCATATTTATCATTTAATGGGTCATTAGCCCAAGGTAAACTCGAGTTAGTTCTGCTCTCTTTACCCACAGTCCTCACTATCCGTTCCCCATGAGCGCGAATCGCACCCTTTAAGCTGCTTCCTGGTAAATATATAGAACGTCCCCCAGGGTGGTAGGTTTCCACAAACTCCATATCTGGCTTTGTGGGGTCCGCTCCTTCTTTACCGGATTTAATCAGCATGGGGCCATCAGGTATAATGGTTAAATCGATAGTGCAGTGGTTAACAAATCTTTTGTGCATGGCTAAATGGTATTCAGATAAATATTGAAAGTCACATGGAATTATCAAGAATTTGGCGTTACCTCGGCGGTGGAAATCTGATTTATATTGTTTCTTAAATGATTAATCAAAGCCTCAGTCCAATCCTGCTTAAATTGTTGAGCATCTTCATAGCTGGGTATGTCATCACCAGGATTGCTACTGACTAATTCTTGTAGATATGTCAGTAATTTCTCTGGATTGTTACTGACATCAATCCAACGCATATTACCTATACCTAGCTTAACAACACCCAACCCACGCGATCGCCCACCTCCCAGTGGTATCTGTTCTATCTCAAATTGATGTAACCCAATCATCAACAAACCCAATTCCCATTCCTCAGCGTTTTCTACCACCGCCTTAAATTCAAACCCTGTCCCAGCCGGAACTACTTGAAAGTCATACAATTTACCATCTGCGGCTGTTTCCGTGTCTCTGTCAATGGCCACACCGTCTCTTTCTTGGTACTGTCCAAACCAAGTGTCAGGTAATACCGTTAAGTCCCGCACTTGAAATTTACTAGCTATCCAAGGTGAACCAAACAGAAGAGAAATTAAGTCGCTTTCATTGATAATCTTTTCAGTTAGTAGTGTATCTCTTCTTTTACTACGTTCATTCTCTGGATATTTCTCTAGTTCTTTTTCCAGTTCTTTTTTAATACCATCTTCACCATTAAGACGTGCATTTGTAATTGACCATTCCGCCTCAATGGCTGGATTTGCAGCCAAACTGGAATCTATACCTCTGAGGAAGCTTTCGAGACGCGATCGCAATGCACCTTTAAAGCTAGATCCCGGTATTAATGGTTGTCCTAAAGCATCTTTCATCACAGGTAAATCCGAGCCTATCGGTTCTGTGGAACGTCCGTTGCTGATGCGTAAGGCTGTAACTGTGGTGAGTACACCTGTGATTTCTAGGCGGTTTTTGAATGTGTCAAACATAATTGATTTAATTATTTTCAGCAAATTTTTCTTTTAAATGCAAAGCTATACTATTTGTTTCTGCTAAGTTTCGTCCTGTTGTTTCAATACATAAACCAAATCCTTTATCTGTCCAAGTTAAAACAAATTCCACAAGTCCATCCTTAGTAGTATTAAGAATGGGATTAGTACGCCGGGGATTAAATGGTAGAGAATTGACTACTTTTTTCACATACGGAGAACGACAAATTTTTTTGGCAAATTTATGAAGAATATCTTTTCCGTGGTCATCTCTCAAACTTATGGGTTTACGTTCAGGGTCAGTATCATCTTGAGGGACTAAAGACAGAATGCTAGTTTCTTGTTTAGCAAATTGCAATCTAGAACGTTCATTAAATAAAACTCCCATTGCAGAAAGACTCACCAAAATTGTTTCGCCTTCAGGTACCTCATCAATTATGGAACTTAAATATTGATTTTCTAAATATCCTTCAAATTTTGATTTTTCTATAATATCCTCATCTTCAAGTTGTGCAAATAACACATAGTTATTTAGCCAAAAAGCCAAGTCTAAAGCAACAGGTTGTGGCGGAAGTTCAATAACTTCAGAAAACTTTTCAAACAAGTAGTAAACTGGGATTTCTAATGCTTGTCCAATCATACCTGCAAATGATATCTGTGCTTTGTAGCCACCAGTTGCATTAATAGCAATTGCTTCCGAACTAAATTTTCTTACCTCCGTACTAATTTCCCGTACAAGATTTTTGAGACCTTGCTGCTTAAACGCCTTAACATCATTATCACGTAATCCTTCTAGTACACGCACATCTACTTTTTCAAAATGCAAAGGATTACTTTTATTTTGGTAATACAATTTAAGCAGATTGCCAATATTTTTACCATCTTCTGTATCTGAAACTAGGAAAATTAATCTGATTTTCGATGTGAGCAAATTTTTATGACAAATGCTCGTAATTGAGTTAATTTCAGCGCCACAGATACGATCTGAATTTTTTTGCCCTAGCAATAACAGGGACAGTTGATTCCAGTTTTTCTCTTGAAATACTTGCTTAATTGCTTGGTCTGCATTGTTAAGATTATTGAAAAGACTTGTACCAACTGTACAAATAAGTGTGTTTCTCATGCTTTTATCCCTGATAAAAAAATTTTCTTTTGTATAGTCAAAGACTTTTTATTTATGCTGCACCTTCGCGTTTATATTTCAAATGACGTGCGCCATAACCTAAATAGCGGCGAATTAATTCCAACCAAATCGGCTTATACTCTGCTTGATAATCGCCAGCAATTTTTTGAGAAGCTTTTTTGATATCATTATCAATATGTAAAATAATCTTCTCAGCAAGAGAGTCTTTACCTCTTCCCCATTTTTTATCCCTTCCTACTTGATAGCGGATAAAATTTTTAATGACCTCTGCACTATCAGTAGTATCAGCTACACGTAACAAGTTACGAAATTGAGATTCTTCTAAATCACCGTAATTAGTTTTATCTAAAGCATCTTGAATCCAGATAACTAAATCATCCTCACACTGAAGAATACGTTTTTGGATTTTTAGTTGTTGGTGCTGTTGCGGAAAGTCACTCATTTTGCATTCTCCCTAAATACATTATGAAACTCATTACAAATCTGTACTTGACCAAAACCTTCAGCAGTGCGATCGCCCACTCCTTTCAGTTCTAATTTGTTTAACTTATCTATCCATATATCTGGTTTATTTGTACTAAATAAATATACTGCACCTCGGTTAGTAACTAATTCTATATCCTTCATCAATCCCCAAGCTGAATTCCACCCAGAACGATAGTTGTAACTGCTATAGGCTACTTCCAATTTGAGAAAATCTTTTTTGGCTGTGTCATTGGGAAGTTGTGCAAATTCATCTTCCAAATTGACAAATTCACATAACATTGATGGTGAAATGACTGTAGTTCGTTGCCAATTTTCCGAGAGAATAGCATCAGCTTGGAGGTCTAGGGTAAAATAGGTACGGTTTTCCAACAGGTTTTTCTGTGGTTCTCCAAAAACTGACCAAAGTTCCCAACGTGACTTCAGTTTCTCATTAAATGCTTTAATTGGACTTTTAACATCCGTTGTAGCATCCGCAATTGTGGCTTGGGTGTGAACTTTCCCCAAACCCCTAGAACTTCCACCACCCAAACGAAAAATCCTCGGATTTTCATTAATAAAATGTGTCAGAGATTCAGCTAATTTTCCATCCTCAACTAAAATTACACTGCTGTAAACTACAGGCTGCCAATTTTTATCTTCCCCACTTTTGACAAATTCATTTAAAACTTCAATACTGTAAAGTATACCATCCTGAGAGGTAGCACGTTGACGGTTAATACCTACTCTTGTTAAAAATCTTTGGCTAACGGAATGACTGCGATATTCACCATTGTGACAACTATAGAAACCGCCAAAAGGTTCAACTCGTGTATCTGTCTTTTCCGCTAAAGATTTTGGATCGCTAGGGTCAAAGAGATAATTGTATGCATCTGCACAAAAACGGTCAATTAAAGTATCAAAAACTCCGTTACCCTTAGGTTTAAAGCCTGGACTTGTTTTAGAACTAACTGCTGTAGCTGGTAAAACCATCACATCATCAGTACTTTTAGGTACAGCAGGATAAGCATTATGAAAAATCGCAGGTTCATCATTTAAAAATAATGCCTGAAAATCCCCACCATCTGGTGCTAAATTTTCCTCTGTAATCCCATATATTCGCAATATTTGAGACGCCATCGCCCCTCGAATCACAGAACCAGGAATATAATCCTCAGCCTCACTAACAGAACCGGATTTTTGACTAGCCATGGCTAAAGGAGATAAAGCTGTAATCTCTAATTTAATTTGCTTCATATTTCACCTTGGGTAACAACATTTCCCAGCCTTGATCATCTTTTGATAAAGTTGATAAACTTTTCCAACTCAGCCAACCCAACCCAGCCGATTTACTTCCACCCAAAGCATGAATATGACGCAAACCTGCTAAAATCAAAGCTTCGGCGTATTTTGGACAATCTGGTAATAAATGAATTTCTCCCCTAAATTCCAATTGATTATGGGGTGGGGAAGTTTCCAGAAAATAAAGTTTTTTCTCTTCTGCAATCCGACGACGGCGATTTATCGTCACACCGGGACGGATAACTTCTGGTAAATCCTCCCGTGATAGCTGACAAATCAAATCATCCACCACAATTCGCGACGGAAGTATGGGATTACCGAAGATTTGAGAAATTAAACAGTGATAGCCTTTGTAGCCTTTTACTTGATACTCACATCGAAATTGGCCACTGACTTGTTCTTCACTGGGACAAAGCACTTCAGCTTTTGGTGACTCAAAAATTTGCCATCCCAACCCCCTAGCCAGTTTTTCGCACTCATGGCGCAGTTTACCTTTAACTTGAGAACCAGGGATAATCAATTGTCCTTGGGCGTTGCGGATTATCGGTTTATCTGCAAGAGAACCATCAGAACCGCCAGCACCGACACACAAAGCACTATCAATAATGGCTGTTAGGTCAATGGTTTTAACCTTATTTGGGGGTATCCGTAAATCTATCATGATTGTAATGTTTGTGGCTGTGATGTTGTCAGCGCGGAATCATCCTGCTGTTTAGTAATAAAAGGATATAAATCTACCAATTCTCGCCAGATAGTTTCATAGGTAACTTTATCCCCTTCCTTTAAAGACATCCAAGGCGCAAGATTACCATTATTAGATGGATCTTTAGGTTGACACCAAGCATCTTCAAACTCAATCTTCAGCAAGTCTTGAGCTTTTTTATCACTTAATCGCACTCGTAAATAACGATAATTGAGTATAGCTGTCTGTTTACCCTGTTCTAGTAAACTGCGGATTTGGTAAAGTTGCGATCGCGGAAATTCTGAGTTTTTTAAAGCTTCAGCCGTTTTCAACAGTCCCCCCAGTTCATATAAAGTATAGGGTGCTGCATACAATTTAAGTTTTTGCCGTTTGCTACTAAACTTGGTTAATCCCTCAGAACGAAAGTCATTAATATTAGAAGAAATCATAGTTACAGATTTCATCACTAAAAAATCTACCGTTCCACCATAGTAATCTTTCTTTTTCAATTCCTTCGCTTGTTTTTTCGCAGATTTTAACAGCTGTCCCGTCAGCCTTTCTGCATAATATATGGGTGTATCATCAGCCGTAATCAATACCCCGGTAGACATACTTAATTTACATGGAAATTCACATTTATTTTCTCCACTAACTTCCTTTTCAACTTGATACCTGTGTACTGCTTTTGGATTATACTTCCCATCGGTTCTGTATCTTTTTCCTTTACTTAACAGAATTTTCTCAAACTCTTCGCCAATGGTTTGAGCAATAGCCAATGCTTTATCTGCGGGAACAATCAACATCACATCATCCCCACCAATAGTTAAAATTTCAAAAGGATGAATCCAAACTTCCTTATCACTATTTCTTTCAGCTTGCAAATTTGGATTTAACTTATGGGGTGCGAGATGCTTTGTTAAAGCCGCATAAACTGATTTTTCTGTAGCCTCCACAATATCCCGACTAAAATTTTGGTAATCTTTGGGATTTTTAATTTCTTTTTGGATGTAGCCACCCATATTATTACCATCTGCATAAATATAAGCCACGAACCCAGGAACGATACTAGCATCACCAATTTCTCTGACAGAAATAGCTTCTTTCACTTGAGCAGGATGAATCTTTTCTGAGGGAATCTTACCATAATACTTATGTGGCGTATGATACAAAAAAAACTCAAATTTATTTACCCAAGTTTCAATTGCTTTTCCTGGTTTCCAACCAAAACCAGCTTTTTCATACCAGGTTGTAGAACTGTAATCTTTTTTAGCTATTTGTCCAACAAGACGCTTACGAGCCAAACTCTCAGAAAACCAAGGTTCATTAGGAAGTTGTTCGGCTTTGATAACTGCGGATCGGCGATCATTTTCATCTCTTACTACATAAGGATGAGTTTCAAACATTGGCGGATAACAGCGCAAAGGTCTATTTTTGCCCACTAAACTATTACCATTACGCCGTTGATTAAATAAAGATGCTAGTTTACCAGCCAACTCATTAAATGTTTTACGCTCCTGAAAAGCTTCCTTTGGTGACATATTAGGCTGCTCAAAGTAAGCTTTGATGAGTGGGTTTTTATCCCATTCAGCCACACATTTTTCCATCCAAAATGTGTCCTTAGTGATAGTATTTGGTAGCAACCCAAATGGGATTTCTAATAACTTAAATTTACCACCAACTGCACAAGAATTAGCCGTTAGAGTTTCCTGAGTATAACGTTTTTCAATAGCATTGGCTAAATCATCCACAAAACCAGGAGGACAAAATGCTAAAATGTTTCCACCTGTAGAATAAATAATTAACTCTGGAATAAGCGCCTCAGAAAGCTGAGGAAAATTGTCTGGTTGATTTAACCAATTTTCTCTAACCTCTTGACAGTAATCTTGAGCCCGTTGACACTGCTCATAGTCTGGATGATTTTCACCCCCAAAAAATGCAGGTAAATCAATTAAATTAATTCTGTCCAATAAAGCCGAAGCACCCCGGATATCTGGAAGCTTAGAAGCCTCAAACACATATTGTTTAATCTTCGTTGCACCACCATAAACTAAACCGATTTTAGAGTTCCACAGTTGGGGAAATTTCTCTGTTAACTGCTTCAGTTCTTCAACTTTTTGCGGAAATAGTAAACCTTCTAACTCTTGTACCTGTCTAACTAATTCCTTTACTTCTCCTGGTACCTCTTGACCTTGATTTAAAGCCTCTTGCATTTGGCGTAAAACTGCCAAATCAAATTGAGGTGTTTTCTCATTACCCCAGGCTAAACACCAAGCCATCGCCGTTGTCATCCAAGTACTGTTCTTCATATCAAGTAACTTCTGGCCTAGGTTTTTAAATTATTTAAATAATTCTTCACAAACAACCATCTAAACTAATCATTATTTGCTGCAAAATACTATAGATAATAGATAATAGTAAAAAATACAGCAATTTACCCAAAATATTTACTGAATAGGAGAGATTAATCCTCTCACCCGTCTTAACAAAACTTGAGGTACAGTTGGAGCTTTACCACGTATCCACGGGCCCACCGTCATCTCTAAATAAGGTTGCTGCTGATGAATTATTTCCGTCGTACTCAGAACACTATTAATCACCGCAATAGGTTTTAAATTACCGCGATCGCCACAAAATTCATGCCAACTGTCAATAGCTTCCGCCTTGGAACTAATAATTAAATAATGGCTACAAGCTTCTAAAATTGGTAACTTTTCTGGCTGTACCATTCCCCCTACATCCACAATCACCAGAGACTTTTGTCGTCGTAATTTCAGGATACCTTGAGAATGGTAAAGAAAAAATTCTTCAGTTAAAACACCGCGATCGCGGTGCTTAAAAGCTTCAATCTCTTTTTCACTCGTATCTGCATCTAGTTCTAAAAGATAGTTACCCTCACCATCCCAGTGAGCGCGTTGCAAATATATATCAGGATTTTCTGGTAACAAAGCCTGAAACAAAGCATGAGAAAGTACACTTTTACCGCTATCCGGTGGACCCACAACCATTAGGGCCGGACATAATTCCCTCTGGCGACCATTGGGAGGTTCTATAGGAATTACATCACCAATGCGAAAGAAATGAGCGTGAGTAGCCACAACCACAGCACCAGATAAGCGAGGATCATAACAAGCTACCCAAGCATTGGGATGTAGTTCGTGGGTCAGATAAGCATACAACCAAATAGGAGCACGTCCAGAAATCACCACACCACCGCTAATATCAATACCAGATGGAAATTCTAAATTTCTCAAATCTGTTGGTTTGATCACGCGATCGCTTTTCGTCAACGAAATCAACAAAAATTGGTATTTCCACCCATGCCAAATCAGAGGTTCACTTAATTGTAAACTCAATGCCCGTTCCGCCATTAGCGTTGCCTCCTTTGTTGTAACGTTGGCAAATCTAAATCATTTAAAGATGCAGCATCGATGTGCTTCCGCTCCTGACGCGCTGACATCCCATCAGGGTAATTCTCACCTAACAAACCGAATACAAAGCCATCCCACACCAACCCAACGGCTAAACTGCTAATAAACACCCCTAAAGTACAAATAATCACAGCAAACAATCCCAGGGGAGCAATAATCAGAATCATGCAGGTAATCCCTGCACCAATCATTGCGACTATGCCATTGCGGTACATCAGCAGCCTTTGTACTACCAATAAAGACATAAAAGAAAATCTGCTTTTTTTGGACGAATTCATTATTACACCCGTATGGAAGAAGGGTATTCCAGCATCAAGGAAAATAAAATAACCAATACCCCACTCAAAAACCTACACCAGACCAATGAAATACCGACAACAGAAAAACCCTTATTTACTCAGACTCGGTATAGAACTTTATTTCCATAACCCCATAACCGCAATTTTTCATCAACTAAATTTCACACCATCGCCACAGTATCTTTATAAACAGGCAGAAACAGTCATTGGCTACCACAATGAATCCTGAGTCATGATCAAACAGGAAAAATCCCAAAATTATGTCTCCTCCTCCCTAGCGGGGTAGGGTTTATTGATTGTGATAATCTATAATCCACTAGACCAACACCAGAAACCCAGTATCCGCCACATCCATGATGCCCCAGGCCATTCGTTCCCCAACACCCCAAACCCTACATTGGTTAGCAGCCGGACAACTTGCCAACCGCTTACACCGCGCCATTAGACACTGGTGGATATTAAATCAACTTTATGGCATCGAAACACAATGGGCTCATTCTCTTCCCAAGCATTTTACCTATTCCCAACTGCGCGATCGCCTCTTTGCCCAAACACACCCCAACAGCGAAAAAATCGACAGCCAAGAAATCACCGCCAAATGTAGAGACTTTTCTTGCATTTGCCATCGTACCTGTGTAGAAATTCTTCAGACATCAGGATTGCACATATCCGAAACCCAATGGCAACCAGAAATATTACAAATCACCGGACTCAGCCCCCAACACCTACAGCAACAACTACAACAACGACCCTTTGCCACAGTACACCGCTCCATCAGAGACGACCTCAAACAGCTAACTCATCTCAAATGGCTGCGAAAAATCAGTAAAGGAGAATACCAATGTCTACCCCCATCCCAACTACCCACACTTCCAGAAATCACCACAGCCCAACCCAACTTTACCCAACTTTCCATACCCCAAACCTGGGAAATACTACACGTCTTAGAATCAGTAGCCTTTCTCCAACCCAACTTAAACCTTATACTCGACAACCTCTGGCAACAACTCTCCCACAACTCCTCTTTATCAATCCATCAACAACCGCAACAGCGAATATTTCTCCACCTCGACTATATCCTCTCCAAAGAAGCCCAAGACCAAGTAGATAACTACCAAGAACAAATAGAACAACTGTGGCGAAAAAGTCCCGGCGGCGTAGTACAATTTGAATACTGGGTAAAAACAGAAGTAAAAGTCCAAGTCACAGTTTATCCCGTTTGCCTACATTACCTCCGCCGTGCCAAATACCTCAGTGCCTATGGTATAGACCCCCAAGGCGAATTAGCTTGGCACAACTATCGCCTAGACCGCATCGCCTCAGAAAACCTCCACATCCTTCCTTGGATAGATGCCGATGTTCCCAAAGAACTCAAACAAATGTGGCAAAAAGGCAACCTCCCCACACCAACTGAAATTCAAACAGAATTAAACGCCGCTTGGGGCTTCAACTTTTACTTCAAACGAGAATTTCTCATCCTCCGCTTTCCCCCCGCCTTCGCTAAAAGGTATGTAGACAATACATTTCGCCATCCCACCTTTAAAGCCATTCCCTACACACAATTACCCCAACAAATCCGAAAAAATATGCCCAACAGCGAACAGCGAAAAGTCTTGGATATATTGCAAAATAAAGCCCCCAGTGATGCTTACTACATAGGCTGGATACGCACTGGTGACATTAACGTTTTAATGCGTCTGCGAGACTGGCGACCCAACGGAGAACTCATCGCCCCATTATCAATTCGTGAGCAACTCAAACAAGAAGCAATACAAGAATTATCTAACTATCAACCATCAGAAAATCACAAAACCCCGTTATAGCCCTTTAGAACCGACTTTACCTTTCACACAGGGGTTTTAACCCCTGGCCACTGCTATTCCTAACCACCTCAGAAGGGTAGGTTTTTTACATTGTCGTCAGGGCTAGACTTGGAAGACAAGGAGGTATTGTAGACAAGGAAGTTATGCCTCTTATGAAAAAATACCCCTTACCAAATCTATCCTCCAGCACAACAATATCCAGACCTGAGTAGGTATTTAATTCCCTCAGCTTTAGCTATCATCAGCAACGACTAATGAGTGAGGAACCTCAATGAATGCAGAGATATCGGCACTATTGGACAGAATGCAGAAAATGTTTAACGACTTCATTCTTCTGCTACCCAACATTGCCCTAGGATTAATTGTTTTTACAATCTTTGTTATTTTCGGTAGATCAATCAAGAGAGTAGTAAGACGCTTAACCAGACACCGCACCTATGCCCGCAATTTAGGAATGGTACTGGGAAGGTTAGCACAAGGTACCACCGTTTTAGTAGGTTTATTTATATCTCTCACAATAGTCTTTCCCTCACTCAGAGCATCGGATTTAGTCCAATTGCTGGGAATTAGTGGAGTAGCAGTCGGTTTTGCTTTTCGCGATATTCTACAAAACTTTTTAGCCGGAATCCTAATTCTACTAACAGAGCCTTTCCACATCAACGACCAAATTGTTTTTAAGAACTTTGAAGGTACTGTAGAAAATATTCAAACAAGAGCCACAACCATCAAAACTTACGACGGTCGCCGCATCGTCATTCCCAACTCCGAACTATTCACCAATTCAGTCACAGTCAATACAGCCTTCGACAATCGTCGCCTAGAGTACGATGTCGCCGTTGGCTACGGCGATGACCTAAATTGGACAAAACAATTAATGCTCCAAGCCATTGATAGTGTGGATACCGTCTTAAAACACCCCCCTCCCGACGTACTGGTAATGGAACTTGCCGAAAATAGTGTTAACATCAGGGCCAGATGGTGGATTAAACCACCGCGAAGATCAGATGCTTTAGACACACGGGATAAAGTCATCTCTGCAATCAAGCAAAAACTTTATGTAGAAAACGGCATCGATTTACCATATCCCACCAGACAAATTTTATTCCACGACCAAACCGAAGCAACAGACGGCGATCGCTCAAGTCAGCGTGAAGGTTGGCCAGCTGGTAACAAACCAGTCCCTCAACCACGTAGCATTGCCGATTCACTCCAACCATTAGCACAATTGCAACACCGCAATAGCAAGGTAGATACCCATAGCAGTGGACATAAATCATGAATAATGTCAAATTATCCAAGGTGTGGGATGCACTTCAAACGAGTTATTGGTTCCTACCAGGAATCCTAGCCCTCAGTGCGGTCATTTTAGCATTTGTCATGTTGAATCTTGACCGCACAATTGCTTTTGATAATTGGAGTTGGACTTACACAGGCGGACCCGATGGCGCAAGAGAAGTACTTTCTGCTATCGCCAGTTCAATGGTGAGTGTTGCTGCTACAGCCTTTTCCATTACAATAGTTGCACTGCAACTCGCTTCTGCCAATTTCGGGCCAAGACTGCTGCGTAACTTTATGCGAGACACAGGTAATCAAATTGTCCTGGGAACATTCATTGCCACCTTTATTTATTCCTTGCTAGTACTGCGTACTATTTATGGAATAGGCTACAACCTCTTTATTCCCCATCTTTCAGTCACAGTTGGTCTCGTCCTAGCAATTCTCAGCATTGCCGTACTAATTTACTTTATTCATCACGCCTCAACCATCATACAGGCATCACACGTCATTGACAGTGTTGGCAAAGATTTAGACAAAGCTATTGACCGACTATTTCCCGAAAAAATCGGTATTAATCCACCAGCAAGTCAACTAGCACCAGCAGACATTCCATCAGATTTTCATCTCCAAGCTTACCCAATTAAAGCTCATCGTCATGGTTATTTACAAGCAATTAATCATAAAAAATTGCTAGAGCTTGCCCATAAACATAATCTCCTCATCCACCTCAAATCTCGACCAGGAAAATTTATTGTCAAAGGTAGTCAACTAGCAACAATTTGGCCCGGCGAAGGATTAAATCGCCAACTTAACCACCGACTGCAAAAAACATTTCTTTTAGGAAAAGAACGCACTGAACAACAAGATATGGAATTTCCTCTGCAACAGTTAGTGGAAATTGCCCTACGTGCTATTTCTCCTGGTATCAACGATCCCTTCACAGTCATTCAATGTATTGACCGACTGACCGCCGCACTGTGTCATCTAGTACAAAAACAGTTTCCCTCATCCTACCGCTACGACCATGACAACCAATTAAGAGTAATTGTCAAATCACTTACTTTTGAAGAGATAGTCCATCAAGCTTTTAACCAAATTCGCCAAGACAGCAGCTCTGATTCAGCCATCACCATTCATTTGTTAGAAGCTATCGCCTTAATCGCCACATACACCCACAATGCCCAATATCAACAAATTCTCAAGCATCATGCCGACATGATTATTCAAAGTAGCTATAAA
Organism: Umezakia ovalisporum Ak1311; assembly: GCF_029891685.1. Classification (NCBI taxonomy): domain Bacteria; kingdom Bacillati; phylum Cyanobacteriota; class Cyanophyceae; order Nostocales; family Nodulariaceae; genus Umezakia; species Umezakia ovalisporum. Next base: position 133,965 of record NZ_JANQDJ010000009.1, read on the forward strand.
AGTTTACCACAATCACAAGACCGCCAAGATATCCAAAACAAATATAACAACATTATTCAAGTCTTAGATCAAAACCAGGATATGGAAATTTTGCAGTCATGAAAAACTAGTAGGATGCTTTTATCAATGAAAAATGCCCACAGGCGCGGGCATTAACTAGGCTTTCTGTCACTTTTTTTGGCTACAATCATGTTGTATCATGATGTTTTTATATTTTTCTCTATTCCCAAGAGAAAATCAAGCTATAAAAACCACAACTTTAGACATAAATCATTAAATTATATCTCTTTAATTATCTATCTAACAGATGATAACTTTATAAAAAATAAAGCTATTTTCTCTGGGCAGCAATCTTAAAATTTTCTTCAATACATCTACATTCAAATTGACATTGACATAGCATAAATATAGTCATAACCACCAAAATTTTTTAGACACAATTCACATATTTATGTCCATTGAAATTGAGAATTTTCCCAAATTTTCTATTAAAACTATAAGTGTGGTCAGGTTGGAAATCTGAGGTATTTCCAGGACTGGAAATACCTTGGATTTTACTTTTTTTCTCTCATTTGCCTAACAAACAACATCAAATGTCACATAACCATATTTCTCATCAATGCATGCCTCAAATTTGGCAAGTAAATAAATTTAAATTTTCACAAAATAGCCAGTTATTAATATACAAATTCAACTCAATCAATGCTAATCAAAATTAAAGCTGTTAGCGCAAAAATTAATATACTAACATGAGCCGAAAGAAAGATGAAATTAATTTCGTCATGACCTTATATTATAAAACACAAAAACAAAGAGCGTTACTTGCGGCTTAAGGGTGTATCTTCTACCTATATTCAGAAACCTTAAATAATTTATTTATAAGCAAATCTATGGATCCAAAACCACATTCCAATGGATTTGTTCGGCTTCACTCCATTTAAATCAAGTTATAAAAATATAAAGTATATTTTATTTTCAGTATTCATGCGGACATGACACTACTATATTCCTAACCCACCCTACATTTTTAGATAATTGATTTTTCAACTTCCCCGATCAACTTCAGCATGATAAAGTATCACCATATGAAATTCACGGAGTTTTTCAATAAAAACAAAGAAATAAATGATACTCAAAACCAATAATCTTTATCTTTAATTTTTAAATTTTTATTTGTCACCATCCGGTTAAGAATTGTATAAATCAGTATAGTTAAATCTATCCACAGTAATAAATAGTCTAGTGCTGATGCAAAATGTGATAAAAACAATTTGTACCAACATCTGCTATTTAGATTTTTTTTATGTTATAAGACTCACAGAAATTCATGCTCAAGGAAAAGAATTTTTATGGAATTAGAACAATTAGATCGTTTCAAAAAATACGGTGAATTTATACTTGAAAAACTAGACTCAGTACCCCAGTACCCCTCTAAACAAGAAGATTGGATACCCACTAGCTTGGATGATTGTTTAGTTCGCATCCGGGAAGCTGCTGAGAAAACTGTAGAACTTGCCACATCTCCAGTCAAAATTGGGGTGATGGGAGAATTTAGTAGCGGAAAAACTTTACTTTTAGGAAGCTTAATTGGATATGCTGATGCCTTGCCAATTAGTGAGAACCCAACTACAGGTAATGTCACAGCTATTCATATTGTCCCACAGCCAGGTTTTGTGACAACTCAGGCAAATAATTTTACGGTAGAGTATCTTTCTCATCAAGGAGTCAATGACTGTCTACAATTCATGTTGCAGGAAGCAAATCGGCAAAGTAAGGCCGCTGGACTTCCATCTATACCTCCGTCAACATTAAACACTGGCAAAGATATTAAAGATATTATTAATTGGTGTGAGGACACATGGAATAATACTAAAAACTTGGAATTACGTTATTTACTACGAGAGTTAGTCTTATTTATTCGCGCTTATCAAGCCTATGGGGAAGCAATGTGTGGTGGAAGCTACCAAATTGATGGCGTTACCGCCCGTGAGGGGCTACAGCTCGCTGAACAGCCCATGGCTATCCAAACTCTCCGGTTTGAGGATTTACCTCCATCTCATATTCGATTACCTAGTCCACCCCAGAGGCTACCTACTAAGCTATTGCAAAACACTTTCCCCCTGATTCGTCGTGTTGATATTCAAGTAAAAATATCACGAGAAATTTGGGATTTTACCGGAGCTTCAGAATTTATTCTTTTGGATTTTCCAGGATTAGGAGCCAGTAATTCCGGTGCTAGGGATACCTTTTTATCACTGCGGGAATTGGCAGAAGTACAGACAATTTTAATATTGTTAAATGGTAAAACTCCTGGTAGCGACCGCGCCAATAAAATTTTCACAATGATGCAGCAGCAGCGCCCAGGACAAGACCTAAAAGATTTAATTTTAGTAGGGGTGGGTCGTTTTGATCAGCTACCTTTAGATAGTGAAGGTTGTGAAAGAGAACTTGATCAATTAATCGCCACTATTCCACCTTTAGACGAAGATGAAGTTTTCCGCAAATTAAAAGTTTTACAAACTACAATTGATGCTGCTAGTGCATTCACAACCCAACCAGAGCGGATTGTTTTATTATCCCCACTACTAGGGCTGGCTGAGTTAGCAAAACGTTCTAGTAGCTTCAAAGCAGGTTCACCAGAATTTTTAGCCAACCTAGATTATCCTGATTACCTAGAACGGTCTAGGCGGTTGCAACAAAAGTGGCAACTATTAAGCACACGTCTGCTGGAATCAGATCCCCGTAGTCATTTAGGCAGACAACTCAGTTACTTTGCTCAAGACGGTGGCATTGCCAAACTGCGGGAATTAATTCAAAATCATGTTATCAGTCATGGACTCACACAACTGTATCAAGACACTGGCAGATCCGTCGATAATTTACTTCAACATCAACAACACCTCAAAAACATTATTTCTGAAATTCATGACCAAGGTATTCCCACCGCAGAGCCTCAGAATTTAATTGAGTTGCGGGCTGCTATAGAGAATTTAGATAAAACCTATCGCAATTTTCAAAAAAGTTTAGGCAAAGAACCACTCAAAGATCGCCGCGGATATGTAGTTAGCGATGTAGTCAAAGACGAACTCACATTTAAAATCCTCAATTGGAATGAGTGGACTTTACTATTTAACAAAGCCAACAATGGTAATATCACTATTGCAGAATTTAAAGGTGCAGCCGGTAAATTATTTGACAGAGGAAATAGAGTTAACAGCACCCTACCAACCAAGAGCGAAGATTTTTATCCAGCTTTTGCCAAAACTGTCAAGGAATTAGAAAATTTTGCCCGCGATCGCATTCATCAAGCAGTGGCAGATTTATTAAGTCAATTGTGCCATCACATAGCCCCAGAACGTGATTACTTACAGGCAAATCTACATCCAGCAATGGAACAAGAAATCGAAACGAAGTTTGGTGTAGAAGAAGCTGATATCTTTTACAAATTGCTACTAGGATGTGATCCTAATAAATGGAAAGAAGCAATTATCTTAGAAATTAACAGCAAAGAACAATCCATTTCACCAGAAAATATGTTTCCCTTAGCGCGTAAAGACGAAAAACACAATATTGGTCAAATCTTTGATTGGTCACCTGAAAAAAGTCAAGATTTACCAAAAACAGGTAATCATCAACTTTTTGTATTGCGATTGCGCGATGAAATAACTGCTTGTACTAGTCTTCATCTGGTGCAATATGTTAGCGAAATTAATCAGCAGGTAAATGCTGAATTAGAAGGTATTTTAGATCAAATTATTCCAACTCTGCAAAATCTTTCTAAAAAAGAAGCTTTACTCAGACATCTTGCGGCTGGAGATTCTTCAGCTAAAGTTCCCATTCCTACTTGGTTACAAATTCTCTCAAATGTTGCCACAACTTCCTATGCAGAGGGGAATTTTACAGCTTAAAAAATTCCCTGCTTTCTTGTACAGGAAGTTAAGAATTTTTTATTTTGCATAGTAATTTTAAAATATCGTTTGAGATATTTTTCATAGTGGCAGTATTTTAACTCAGCGATGGCTGACCAATTTCCTAATTGAATCATTAATATAAGGAGAAATAAATGCCTGTAGAAATTCGCCTTGCACCTAACTTCCAAGTGCGTGTCAAAGAAAACGAATACTTGGAATTACCAAGTATCCAACTTGTAGCATCTGGGGATAATGTACCTCACATTGCCAGAATTAATTGTATTGTTACCGGCACACCAGAGGAATTAGCAGTACAAATCAAAAAAGCATATAAACCATTTGATTCTGTAACTCCTAAAATTTCCCAAATCGGTCAATTAGAGCAATATCCTTGTAAATTAGAGCGTCCTTTAATCGAACCAATTAACTGTACATTAGAAGTTATTGTTGAGTACTTTGATTCTGATCCTTTAGGAGACCCATTACTATCTGAACCTAGACAGACTAGCGCTTCATGCTATCTGTGGTCACCAATGATTTTTGACGATGAAATAATTGATACTGATGTTATCAATAGCCCTGTAGAAATTGAGAAATATATCTCCAAAAAAAGTAGCAAAAAACCACAGAAAAGATTTCCGGGATGGTTTGCACTAGATTTTGGCACATCCAATTCTACAGTTACTCTCTTCGACCCCATTGAAGTACCAATTGCTGAAATTTTACCTAAAGAACAAGAAATACGGTTGCGCCAACGTATGGGAGAATGGTTAAGTTCTCCCACATCACTGGCTTTACCTGATGTCAATGCTCATGACTGGGAAAAATTCATTGCTGACATTAGCAAAAACCTAGAAATTGAACCCCATTGTTTGGGAGAAGTCTTTCAAAGTGATCAAAAAGAACGATTTTTAGAAGCAATTCGCCAAGTGGAATTATGTCTAGGTAACAGCGACAAATTCCGGCGGGCTGCTAGCAAAAAACTTTACCAAATCTACCATGAAGTTTTCCGTGTACCTACCTTAGAATCGCAAAATTTAATTCCAGTTATCTTAGATATTAATCGGCTTGATACAGAAATTCCCAGCGAATTGGAAATTGCTAGCTTGACAGATTTCCAATTACGCATGGGTAGGGAGGCCAGGGACAACAGAAAAAAAGCCATTGCTCACGGTACAAGTGTTTCTTTAAAGGAAATTATCAGCAGATTTCACCATTCACCCAAGCGCTATTTTGGTCAGGATCGTTCTTTCCCCGTAATGTTGGATGGTCAATCAGAAATAATTAATGTTAACGAACTCATCCAAGCAGCTTGGGCGCATTTAATTGAGCTAACTGAAGATTACCGCCAACGCGCTAGACGCAGGTTTTCTGAGGGAGATTTTCTCACAGCCGTTGTTACCTACCCCACCGTCGCCCCGCCATTAGTGCGTAAGGAAGTGAAGGAATTAGTCGAACAATTGGGTATTGATGACGTACAAACTGCTTATGATGAAGCCGTCTCAGTGGCAATATTTTTTCTGTGGAGAGAATTTGGCGGTAATCTCAACATTGGTATTGAGTCATTTAAAACCCGTTGTCGCCAAGTAGATAATAAATGGTCACAAAATGTTCTGGTCTTAGATATCGGCGGGGGAACCACGGACTTAGCCTTAATTGAACTAACTTTAGAAGATAGAACCCCGTTCTTTGCTGTACATGAAGACAGAGGTTTAGGGGGACGTTATTATAAACTGACGCCCAAACTATTAGGTTCTTCCGGACATTTACAATTAGGCGGCGAATTAATTACCCTGCGATTATTTCGATTATTGAAAGTGGCGATCGCTGACTTTTTATTAACAGCAGTAACCACAGGTGATCTTGATAGCGAAAAGCTAGAAGATTTAATTACCTCTGAGTTAAACGAGCGTTTTCTGGAAGAAGGAAAATTCAAAAGTGGCAGTTTATTAAAATGTGTAGATAAAGAAAACCCAGACGGTGATGCTGCTTACAAAGATGCCCTAGATACTGCGGAAAAAGTAATACCTAGCCGATGGCAACAAGCACCCCAACGCCTACAAACTTTTTATACTCTCTGGGATCATGCCGAAGCAGCTAAACTCAAACTAGGGCAAAAACCACCAGCAGATAATCCTGTCCTAACTTTTGCACTTTCTGAACGACAAATTTCTGAGATTTTAAGTCAAAGTGGAATTAAATTCCAAGTCAGAAATCCTGATAATATCTCCATTATACTAGACAACCAGCAATTTGAACGAGCCGCTTCTTCCACCATTAAAGAAGGTATTGGCATCGCCAAAGGACTCATGGAAAGTCGTTTAGGTTTTCAAGACCAGAACATAGATTCTTGGAACACACATAAAGTTGATTGGTTGATTTTATCTGGCAAAACCTGTAATCTTGACTTAGTACAGCGACACATCTACCAAGAATTTAGTAACTCTCCATATTTCGTATGGAACCCAGAGCGAATTACTTTTGTTTTGGAGTTCACTAAACTAGCCACTTCAGCCGGTGCTTGTTACGCAGAAAAACTGCGAAGGCTGAGATTTGATCCCGAAGAGTCTAAAGAATTGCTACGTAAAGGAGCAAATCAGCTAGAAATAGATGTAAAAAATCTATTTTATTATCTGCCTTGTAACTTCAAACGCAAAACCCAAAGCAACGAACTTTTACCCATCTTTAAAACCGGACAAGAACTCCATCAAATCTCTCCCTCCGAAACAGCCGCCAAGGTGCGTACAGAATGGCAAGGGATACAATTAACTAATATTATTTATCGCCAAGACTACGAAGAAGGAGACTTACGACTTTGGGGTAGCTTTGATGGTAAAAACCTGATGAAGAAACTGGGAATGCAGGAAGCAGAGTTTCTCAAAAAAATTAAAATCCAGTTTGAAATTGACCAAACTCTGCAATTTAGCGTCTTACTTTGTCAAGGAAATCCCCATTATTTAATTGACGTTCCTGGTATTGATGTGGGTGCAGCATTATTAGCAGCTTCGGAAACATCAACTTTATTTACTGATGGAAAATTGAAGTGGAATATTGCAGTAGAACGTCCACATCAAAAATTATATGATGGTGATATTGCCGTCAATGTCATTGAATCTGCAACTGTAGATCAACCAAATGCTTATCATTTAGTGTTTGAAGTAGATCAAGATGATAGTAAATTACTACGCAAATTTCACTATATACACAATAGTGAACAAGACCCAGAAAACGGTTTGGTTAGTAATCCTTTACCGCCGTTTCCTCAAACAAGTCAACACACCTTTTATATTTATCAAACAGATCCGACAACTAATACCAAAAAATGGATACGAATTGGCGCATTGAATAAACCAGATGTCGCCACAGATTACCCTTGTAAATATTGTGTAACCATTGATAACAAAGGTATTCTCAGAATACACGCCGGTGAAGTTCCCTATTGGACATCTACCAGTCAAGAATGCCTTAAACAAGAAGGATGTGTTTATCCTGCTGAATTAGAATTACAACCTAACGAAGTTGATAAAGAACGGGATCCTTTTTGCGGCATACATTAACCGTAATTCACCCCCAGGGGCAAAAATTTTGACCGTCTCTGGGTGAGATCAACAGAAAAAATGATAGGACTTAAACTCTGATTTTTTCATGTCATTTGCTACGAGAGTCCCTCAGAGGAGAACCCCATAACCCTTGCTTTTTCCTCTTTGCGGTTCGTTCCTCCGTTATCCTGCTTGATATTCATGCACCAATTACGCCAATTATTAGAAATAGAAAACTCAGAGTTAGCCAAAATACTAAAATTTAGTCTGTACGGACTAGAAGCTACATTACATAAAGCCCGCACAGCATTTCCCCTCGATCCGGGAACGGAAATATGTGACGAGTTACTACAAGAAATTTCCACCTTATTACAACCGCCACCAGACTCTACTCCAGAAGATACCATTGCCGTTATATCCTCCCCACAAGAGTTAAAACTCATTCATCTGCGGTCAGCTTTTAATACTGACGCTGAACTCAGTGTATATTTAGGCAATTCGTCACTACAAAGCCAAACAGATGCTGAGTTATGGAACGAAATTCACCGTAAACTACTGCGAGTTCCAGAAAATCTAGCTACAGCTTGGCGAAAACGTGCTTTAGATTTAGCACAAGAAATTGGTGCAGTAGCGGATAATTTGTATGTTGATAAACTGCCCTTTAGCCGAGATGAAATTATTTACCCCGGACTTAACGGTGTTGTGAAAGCTCAAGGATTATGTTTATCTGAAAAAGCATTATTAAATACTGGTATTAACCCAACTGATGAATATGGAAATTTATATTATTTCGCTGGTGTTGTACATTTATTCCTCAGATTTATAGAAATAGATCCGGATTTACATCATGCCTTAAAAAGCGTATTTAGCTTTGATATTATGCCCTTACAATCCCAGCCAGAACAACGAACTCAATATATTAATACCTTAAGCGATCGCTGGCGTCGTCTACAAGATGCAGAGTCAAATTCTGATGAGTTGTTAAGTCTGCGTGCATGGATAGACATGGATGAAGCAATACACTCCTTAGTATTTATCCCACCAGTTGAGCGTTATTCTTGGTGGGGTAACTTACAGCAGGAATCTCGCCGCATTTTAAAAAAGATGACTCAAAAAGCTATTAATATGGGTTCTAACGTCAGAATCCGTCAATTATCTGGAATATACGCCGATGTTTGCCCTTTTTCACAAGACGATCTACAACTCAACAGTGGCGGTGTTCCTGGAGAAGTTTTAACTTGTCTGCGGGTTTATGCCCGTATTAATCAAGAAGAAATTCCAGGACGCGTGATTTTTCGCTCATTACGTTAAACACCAGAATATCGCTTTTATCCTCAGGATGATCCCGACATGATATTATTCACCACCAGAAAACAACAGTGGTAACACAAATGCTGTTGCAATCCCCAGCAATACAGTAACCTCAATAATTCTCAGTGAAAAATTACTCTGTATTAATTGACTAATCTTACCATTAAAATCATGAGAAAAATCACTCCCCCAATCACGCAAACGACTATACCAGTTTCTCGGACTATCCCCTGGGCGGAATTTCCATGACAGCATTGATAGCAATAAGGGCGCACCACCTACTTTAGCAGACATCAAAAGATGAATCGCTAAACAAAAAACCATAATCACCCAAGCTATGAGATGAAAATAATACCACCAGTGATCAAGTTCACCTAAAGGTAGCCATTCTTCTTTCATCATTCTTCCAGATATCACCGCCACCACCGAAGCCATCAGCATGAGAGTATTGACGATACGTTGCATACTCACCCACCAAATTGGCTTACCAATTTGTTTGAGTTTTTTTATAGAGTCTGGTTGTAATAGGCGCTTTTCTCCAGCATGAAAGCTATAAAGTGCAAAAACTGGTAACAAAAGTAAAAAAAATAAAGCTACAGTACCGTGAATATCCTGTATCGGCTCAATTTTTGCAACGGGGATTTGTCCAAATCTTTTGTCGAATGTGTTGTAAACCAAGAATCCAGTAATGACGGCGGTAATTACTAAAGTTGCACTCATCCCATGCAAAATTCTCAACAACAAAGGTTGATAGGGTGCTGAACTGCTCATAAGTTAATTGAGGATTTTTTTCGGACAGTCCCACGGCTGAAACCATGGGGTATCATTGCTTCATCCAGGCAACCTACTTAGAGGAGTTTCCTCGCCTAAACAGAGGTTGTCTGTTTACAATCTTAAGATTCCCTTTGCCCGGCCACAACACCCAATTTTACAATAGTGTCTAAATCAAGTCAATTTGAATTAATCCCAAAGCTAAAAATCTGTGAGCTAACTGCTTTTATTCCAGTAAAGAAATTAATCAACACCAGGTGCAACTAAAGTAAAAACCGTAATCTCCGGACGAGCAAAAAAGCGCAGACACAGTGCTGTCATACCCAAACCACTGTTAGTGTACAATTGCGTATCTCCCACTTGATAAAATCCCGAATAATAGCTTTTACCCCAAGGAGGTAAAATCGGCGGTTTCAAAAAAGGTAAACGCACCTGTCCACCATGAGAATGTCCTGATAGTTGCAAATCAAACCGCTTAGTCATAGCACTAGACTGAGCAAAATCCGGTTCGTGTGCGAGTAAAATTGCTGCACCCCCACGAGGTAACTTCTCCAAGACCAAATCTAAACGGTCTTTACCCATAGCAACATCATCTACACCAGCAATGTGTAAAATGGCATGACCACGCCTTAAAGTATAAACTTCATTATCAAGGTGAACAACACCACTTTGTTCTAGGACTCGTACAATGGCCTGAGCATCATTTTCGTGGTCATGATTGCCCAGTATCGCCACAGTCACATCTTTAGGCTTAAGTTCACCCAGGGTAGACCCCAAAGACGGTATAAACTGCGGCAAATTACGAGTGATTAAATCACCTGTAATCGCTACTAGGTTTGGCTATTGTTGATTTACTAAACGAACAATACGCCTAATACGTTGGGCGGTCATCCATCTATCTCGGTGAATATCACTGATTTGCACAATGCCATAGCCATTGAACTCCCAGGGGAGGTGAGGTAAAGTCAATTGCAAAAAATTGATTGCAATCCAATTTGGTTCAATTAACCTGGCGTACAGTAAAGTACACCAGCCTAACAGAAAACACCACCTTAAACATCTAAAGGCTAATCTACTCGCTTTTTTTGGCCACTTAGAATTTCTCAAGGCATAAACTCCTGGAACGTGACTGCCACACCTCCTAATTGTGCTATTTATTGAAATTTGGCAGTGAAACATCTTGAGGGTGGATAAATTAAATAAAGAATTAAGGTAGTTAAAATGTAAATAAGTGATACAATAATTGTTTATCTCATTCGCCCTGGTTTTATGGGACTGCCAATTGTTGCTATTATCGGTCGCCCCAATGTGGGCAAATCCACCCTGGTTAATCGTCTCGCCGGGGAACAAACGGCGATTGTCCACGACGAACCGGGTGTGACACGCGATCGCACTTACGTACCATCTTACTGGCGCGATCGTGAATTTCTAGTTGTAGACACAGGTGGCTTAGTATTTAACGATGATACTGAATTCCTGCCACTAATTCGCCAACAAGCACTCACAGCCCTTACAGAAGCCAGTGCCGCTATCTTTGTTGTAGACGGTAAAACAGGGACCACAGCATCTGATCAAGAAATTGCTACCTGGTTACGCCAACAAGCCGTACCCGTCTTCCTGGCTGTGAATAAATGTGAATCTCCAGAACTAGGCACAGTTCAAGCCTCAGAATTTTGGTCATTAGGATTGGGGGAACCCTTCCCCATCTCCGCAATTCATGGCAATGGTACCGGCGAATTACTTGACGAGTTAATTAGTCACATCCCCGTCGTCGCCGAAGAAAAAGAAACTAACGAAATTAAGGTCGCTATTATCGGTCGCCCCAATGTGGGCAAATCCAGTTTATTAAATACTTTGGTTGGCGAACAAAGGTCAATTGTTAGCCCCATTTCCGGGACTACACGCGATGCCATTGATACCGTTGTCCAACGTAATGGGCAAATTTATCGTTTAATTGATACCGCCGGCATTCGCAGAAAAAAACAAATAGAATACGGCACAGAATTCTTCAGCATTAACCGTGCCTTCAAAGCTATTCGTCGCGCTGATGTGGTTTTATTGGTCATTGATGCCTTAGATGGAGTCACAGAACAAGACCAAAAATTAGCCGGACGGATCATCGACGAAGGTCGAGCTTGCATTATCGTTGTCAATAAATGGGATGCTATTGAAAAAGATTCATACACCATTTACGACTACGAAAAAAGTCTAGAAGCCCGGTTACACTTTACAGAATGGGCAGAAACTATTTTTGTGAGTGCTTCCACAGGAAAACGGGTGGACAAAATTTTAGACCTGGTAAATCAAGCAGCCGAATCGCACAAACGCCGTGTCAGTACGTCTGTAATTAACGAAGTCCTCACAGATGCCGTGAGTTGGCATTCACCGCCAGTTTCTAGAAGTGGCCGTCAGGGCAAAATCTATTATGGAACTCAAGTAGCTGTCCAACCACCAACCATTGCCCTATTCGTCAACGAAGCTAAACGCTTTAATGAGAACTATCGGCGTTACATTGAACGGCAATTCCGCCAACAATTAGGATTTAAAGGCACACCCATCCGTTTACTCTGGCGCAGTAAAAAAGTCCGGGATATGGAAGTTGGTAGTGCTAATAAAGCAACTCGTGTTAATTGACAATTCCCTCGCCTAAAGGCGAGGGAATTGTACATTCACCCTCAAAACTTGCTCAACCAGGCTTAGACCAAGGAAACTAGAGGCTTAAACTCCTGTGGCGTTGATTTTGGGACGCCCTCCTATTTTTTGCTAGATTCAGAATATTTACTGCTCCCTTTACATCTCTTCTTTGTAACTCACAACCATAACTAAATCTACGGGTACGAGAATTGCTGCATTTTTGTGCTGTGTAACATAGACTAACACCAGCAACTTCACTGTTGAACCTAACAGCAAAATATTCTAGCCATTAACAAAATATTTCAGCATGTGTCAGGTCAAAATAGTTAAATCAAGCTCTGACTTTCTATTACCCAGCACTCAAAAATGGATTTACTGCGATCGCTACCAATTGGACTTTATCTAGAACAACCACAAACCTGGCTACACAAACTCGATCCGCGTGTCAAAATTGCTTGGTTGATGAGCCTTCTGACTAGCTACACCTTTGCAAACAACCAATGGCGGATCATCCTGGTTGTGCTATTAATTATCTCCACCATATTAGCCAGAATACCCCGGCGAGTGTGGAAACAGCAAATGGGGTGGCTATTAACCTTAGCGCTGTTCGTCTTCCTAATTATCAGTATCAGTCCTGATGGTTTGGGTGTAAAATATCAACCACGTCTACCAACTAGCGCACAAGTCATAACCCAGCCAGCAAACGGCAGCAACACCAATCTTGTTTCGGCACCAACAAGGGATAATAAAGACTACAACTACATCTTATTTCACCAAGGGCCTGTCAAAGTAACTCGGCGCTCAATTGATTTGGCTATCAGAGTCAGTACTATTATATTTACAGTAATTTACAGCAGCAACCTGTATCTCTTGACAACCGCACCCGAAGAGATCACCACTGCTATAGAAAGCTTGATGCAGCCTCTGCGAGGCTTAAAAGTACCTGTAACTGAAATCGCACTGACTTTAACTTTGTCTTTGCGATTTATCCCCCTAGTTTTAGAAGAAGTGCAAAACTTAATTCGTTCTGTGATGACCAGGGCAATTAATTGGAAAAAATTAGGGTTAAAAGGATCTGCCAAAGTGTGGATAATAGTAGCAGAGAGACTGTTAAACAATCTACTATTGCGAGCAGAACAAATGGCCAGTGCAATGATGGTGCGTGGCTTTACTAGCCCCAATGAACATCAAGTCAAATGGCATGAATTAAGCCTTAAAGCTAGAGACTGGCTAGCCATCGCCATTCTCACCCTATTTTGGGGTGCCAGGCTATTTTTAGGTAATTTAGCTTAACACACTTGTTCTGCGAGTAATTTTGTTCCATATAGCGATAATTATGGCAATATGGAAAGAAGCAAGAGCCAACAGACATAAGTAATTGCCTTTCTGATCTCTTGTGCATCTCTACGTTGCTACTGCCAGTTTCATCTGCCACTCAGAACAAGAGCAAGGTTTTGATGACTGCCACGAAATGGCCGGAATCGCTGATTTTACGTAATCTAACCAAATATTCTGGCAAAAGGGGTGTATTATCTTCTGAACATTTGTACTGAACCGCTAAAAGATATATACTCCTACCTTGACTACTAAATGAATTCAGAACACTTAGAAACTTACATAAATCATCCAACTTGGGGTTTGCTTTATCGAATCTGCATGGTCGATGAAAACCAGGATTTGTTCACTACACTTTATGCTCAACGTTTGTTTTTTTTGGTTACCAACGAGGTTAAAGGTCTCAAGTTTCAGTCCATAGGACGCACTGAAGCTAGAATGTTGTTAGAAAATCGCTTGCGTACTTTACGCCGCAGTGGTCAATCCCAGGAGTACGAGCAACTTCAGAGTGTTTTTCAACGCACATTCCAATGAGTACTTCCATTAGCGAACGTATTACCGACATTTGCGCCTCCCTACCACCTTCAGTGCGGTTAATTGCTGTAAGTAAAACCTTTCCGTCTGAAGCCATTCGGGCTGCTTATGCAGCCGGAATTCGCGATTTTGGCGAAAACCGTATCCAAGAAGCTGCCAGTAAACAAGCCGAGTTAAAAGACTTACCCGATATTACCTGGCATTTTATTGGACACTTGCAAAGCAATAAAGCCAAAAAAGCCATTGAATTATTTCATTGGATTCATTCAGTGGATAATTTAAACCTCGCCCAGCGCTTAAATCAATTGGCACAAGAGCTAGGAATCAATCCCCAAGTTTGTCTACAAGTTAAAATTCTTCCTGACCCTAACAAGTCAGGTTGGAATGTCCCAGAACTATTAGCTAATTTACCCGCCCTCAACCAGTGTCAAAATTTACAAATTCAGGGTTTAATGACAATTACGCCCCTAGGATTAAATGATGCTGAAACAATTAATGTGTTTAACAGTGCTCACAAGCTAGCACAAGAAATCCGGGAGCAAAACTGGTCTCACCTGAAAATGCAAGAACTTTCAATGGGTATGTCAGGAGACTACCAATTAGCAGTGCAAGCAGGAGCAACAATGATCAGACTAGGAACCATTTTATTTGGTCAGCGCACATAGGGTATGAGTCAGGAATTTTTGCTGCTCGTACCAATAGCACTAGGAAAATAATAGAGAGGCAGTTGCATCAATACTGATGTAACATAATGCAATACCCCCAGTCTTCTTAAAGCTGACCAAAAACAACACAGAAAAGTTATCTTTTTTCCCATAATCATTAAGCTGTAATCTTGACTCATTATTGTGTGTGAGTTAATCTACAGGCGTTACCCAAAATTTCAATTTATCAACGTTAGTTGTAATAGAGGCTACAAACAGGTATAAAAGCACTAAGTTGCCTGGCCTTTGTAGCTATCAAATCTGGCTACATTAACTCATAGCCGACCCAATCAGGGTAACTTTTATCAGGAGCATAAAAATGAACAACATCTTTAGTAAACTCCGAGACTTTGTAGGTCTCAATGAGCAAGTGGAATACGAATATTACGAAGAAGAAGCTGATACAGATACTGGTAACTACCAAAACCTGTATCAAGAACAAAATCCCCAACCAGCAGCAGAAACCACTGCTCAAAATCGACGCTGGCGGGAACCAGTGACTACAATGGGTGATGCTGTAGCAGCAGGATCAAAGTCTACGATGGGAAATGTGATTAATATGCCAGGAGCAATTAACGGGATTTCGGAAGTTTTAGTCCTTGAGCCTCGTACATTTGAAGAAATGCCCCAGGCAATTCAAGCACTAAGAGAACGTAAGTCAGTTGTGTTAAACTTAACCATTATGGATCCTGATCAAGCACAACGGGCAGTAGATTTTGTTGCAGGCGGAACCTACGCACTGGATGGACATCAAGAGCGCATCGGAGAAAGCATCTTTTTGTTTACCCCCAGTTGTGTGCAAGTTAGCACTCAAGGTGGAGTTATTCATGAAGTACCACAAACCCCTGCGCGTCCTTCACGCCCCGGAACTAGTTCAAATCAAGCCTGGGGTCACGAGGGTAACCGGATGGTACAGTAAACCTACATCAGTCAAAAGTTCAAAAAAAATTTTTCAGCATTGTAGGAGCAGGTTTAACTAAACATTTTATCATACCATAAATTAATGGGTTAAACCTGCTCTGATTGACTATTGACTACATAACTTACTTAATGACTATTAAACTTGGCTTAATTGGTGGTGGTGTAATGGGAGAAGCGCTATTATCCCGCCTAATTGCACGAGAAATTTATCAACCATCCGAAGTGATGGTCAGCGAACCCCAATCAAAACGCCAAAGCTACTTGCGGCAAAAATATAATGTAACTGTAACTACAGACAATGGTATAGTTTTCACTGAAGCAACAGAAGTAGTACTTTTAGCAGTAAAGCCCCAGGTATTCAGTGCCATCGCTCAAGAATTAGCAGATGTTCTCACAATACAAATCTCGCCATTAGTAATTTCGGTTTTAGCGGGAGTGTCCTTAAACCAACTAGAATCAGCATTTCCCCAGTTACCAGTAGTTAGAGCCATGCCCAACACCCCAGCCACAGTGGGAGCGGGAATTACCGCCATGTGTTTAGGTGCATACACAAGCGCCAAGCATCAGAAAATAGCACATCAAATTTTTGCGGCGGTGGGAGAAGTTGTAGAAGTTTCAGAAATGCTGATGGATGCAGTGACAGGACTATCAGGTAGTGGTCCTGCCTATGTGGCATTGATGGTGGAATCACTGGCTGACGGAGGAGTAGCAGCAGGATTGCCCAGAACTATTGCCAATCAACTCGCCTTACAAACCGTATTAGGTACAGCACAACTGTTACAAGAAAACAAAATCCACCCCGCAGAACTAAAAGACCGTGTTACTAGCCCCGGCGGTACGACAATTGCTGGTGTTGCCCAACTAGAAAGGGCAGGATTTCGTTCAGCTGTCATCGAAGCAGTGAAAGCCGCCACAATGCGATCGCAAGAGTTAGGAAAGTAAGCGCACTAGGAAAAGATCAATTTTCCCATGATCAATCATTAACGAAGTTGACAAAATAGCCGTTAATATAGTAAAAAAGTCCGGTTGCAAATTTGATTGAGTGAATTATCCCGCACCTTCTCCAGAACTTGACTTAGGGTTAATATTTCCCTTTCAACTGGATCAATTTCAAAAAAATGCCATCGCGTCCCTAAATTCTGGGCGCTCCGTAGTCGTGTGTGCCCCCACAGGTTCGGGCAAAACATTAGTTGGGGAATATGCCATCTATAGAGCCTTATCACGGGGAAAACGAGTGTTTTACACCACTCCCCTCAAAGCATTGTCCAACCAGAAATTACGTGATTTTCGCCAGAAATTTGGGTATGACTTAGTGGGACTCTTAACCGGAGATATCTCCATTAACAGAGATGCACCAATTCTCGTGATGACTACAGAAATCTTCCGGAATATGCTCTATGGCACACCCATCGGGCAGATCGGCATCTCTTTGGTAGACGTTGAGGCAGTGGTACTAGATGAATGCCACTACATGAACGATCGCCAACGCGGGACAGTTTGGGAAGAATCTATTATCTACTGTCCCCGTGAAATTCAACTCGTAGCACTCTCCGCAACTGTTGCCAACAGTGAGCAACTCACTGACTGGCTGAATCGTGTTCACGGACCTACTGACCTAATTTATTCTGATTTTCGTCCAGTTCCCCTAGAATTTTACTTTTGCAATCCCAAAGGTTTATTTCCCCTCCTGAATGATAGCAAAACCAAAATTAACCCCCGCCTAGCAAATCGAGGGAAAAGAAAGCAAGGAGAAAAGGCTAGAGGTGCCAGACCAGAAGCTCCTGGCATAGCCTACACCCTCAGCCAGCTACAGCAACGGGATATGCTGCCAGCGATTTATTTTATTTTCAGTCGCCGAGGATGCGACAAAGCAGTTGAAGAAGTTGGTAATTTATGGCTGGTAAATAATGACGAGTCACAAATATTACGCCAGCAAATTGATGATTTTTTAACCCGCAATCCTGAAGCAGGGCGTTCAGGGCAAATTGCCCCACTCTACCGAGGTATTGCTGCTCACCATGCTGGAATTTTACCTGCCTGGAAAGGATTGGTAGAAGAGCTATTTCAGCAAGGATTAATTAAAGTAGTCTTCGCCACTGAGACACTAGCGGCAGGCATCAATATGCCCGCCCGCACAACAGTAATTTCCACCCTTTCCAAACGTACTGATTCTGGACATCGCCTATTAAACGCTTCGGAATTCCTCCAGATGGCCGGACGGGCAGGCCGCAGAGGAATGGACTTACAAGGTCATGTAGTCACAGTACAAACCCCATTTGAAGGCTCAAAGGAAGCAGCCTATTTAGCTACATCCAAACCAGACCCCCTGGTCAGTCAGTTCACACCAAGCTATGGTATGGTACTGAACCTGCTGCAAACCCATACCCTAGAGGAAGCCAGGGAACTGATAGAACGCAGCTTTGGCCAGTACATGGCAACTGTGCATTTAAGACCAGAGTACGATCAAATTGCGGAACTGCAAACACAATTAGCTCAACTTCAAGAACAAATTGCCGCAGTTAATGAAAATGAATTAGCAGTTTATGAAAAATTGTGGCAACGCCTGAAAGTAGAACGTCGGTTATTGACAACCCTCCAAGAACAAGCCCAGGAAAACCGCGAAGAAGAATTTGTCATGATGTTGAGCTTTGCAGTATCGGGAACTATGTTAAGTCTCAAAGGTAAAAACATCGACGTGTCTACACCCATGACAGCAGTTTTAATGGGAAAAATACCTGGTGTTGGTCTTAGCGTAGGGTCTAACTTAACAGAAGCTCCTTACTTGATATGTTTAGGGCAAGATAATCGCTGGTACGTGGTTACAACTACAGATGTAGTGGACTTGTATGCCCAATTGCCACGACTGGATGTACCAGCTCATATCGTACCACCCCCAGACTTGCAGTTAAAACCGGGGAAATCACTTCGCGGTAGTGGAGAAACATTTGCCATCGCTCAATGCATTCCTGAAGTCCAAAGCTCACTGTATATGCCCCCAGAAGTGGTAGAACAACTCAGTCGCGTTAATGCTCTGCAAGAGCAATTAGAAGCTCATCCTATCCACAAATCTGGCAATGTCAGCAAAATTTTCAAACGCCGCGCTCGCTATGTGGAATTAGAAGCGGAACTCGAAGAATTACAGTCACAAGTCGAACAACACTCACAGCGTCATTGGGAAGAATTTGTCAACTTAATTTCTATCCTGGAATACTTTGAGTGTTTGGGTAACTTAGTCCCCACTGAATTAGGGCAAATTGCCGCCGCTATTCGGGGAGAAAATGAATTGTGGCTAGGTTTAGTATTCGCCAGTGGCGAATTAGATCATTTAGACCCCCACCACTTAGCAGCAGCAGTAGCAGCTTTAGTGATCGAAACCCCTCGTCCAGATACGAGAGTACACTTTGAACTTAGTAATGAAGTAGTAGAAGCCCTGGCAAAACTGAGGAACATTCGCCGCAAAATATTTCAACTCCAACGACGGTATAATGTCGCTATGCCTATCTGGTTAGAATTTGAATTAATCGCCATAGTAGAACAGTGGTCCCTAGGAAGACCGTGGACAGAACTATGTGACAATACAACCTTGGATGAAGGCGACGTGGTGAGAATTTTACGCCGGACATTGGATTTATTGTCTCAGATACCCCACGTTCCTCACTTATCGAAAGATTTCCAGCGTAATGCTTATCGAGCAATGCAATTAATTGATAGATTCCCAGTGAATGAGGTGGCTGATTAAACCCACAAACCCTCAGATATTGGCTAATCATTAATTTTTTCAAATTAAATTTTCCATCTTTTGCTGCAAATCATTTGTCAAATCAGCAACAGCTTGTCTGGCTGTTAAACGATTTTGTTTATACACCGGGTAACGTTCTGATACTGATATTGGTTCATCAATGGTAATTTTTACCCCTTGCTCACCTAAATGCGGGAGTTGTAAGGCTGGATCACCTTTAATTTGAGCAATCATCTTCCATAAAATTAAAGTTGTCTCAGCAAACCTTTCTACTGTGGGTTTTTCCCGGATGTAATTACCGGAAACTGCAACAAAACTTTCTACTAATCTCATGTGCCACATTCGGGAATTGGCTTCGTTAGCCACGCGATCACCCAATGCTTTCTCTACAGGAGATAATGCTTTGATATCCCTAAACTCTTCTCTAAATATGTAATTCCAGCCCGCTTGTTCTACCCGCCGACAGCGATCATTTAATTGCCCCTTAGGTTCCAATTCAAAATATTCCTCTGATATTCCTAAAGCTTTGTTTAATAAAGCTTGCAACCGGAGAACCAAAGCTTGATTACGATCGCTTGTTTCTCCAACTAAGGTGTTCGCATCCGGGAAATTTTGATGATAGAATCGCGTATAAAACTGCTCCATTAAGGAAAGTAAGTGTTCTGATAAGGTCAATAACCTAGGATATAGTGACTCTAAACAGGGAAGCTGATTTTGTACTTGCGGATTTGCTACTAAACCACTAGCAACTTCTATTTCAGTTAACAAACGAGCAATGGCACCCCAAGGAGTTGTTAGATAATTATATTTAATTCCAACTGGTACAATTAGAACTTGTTCACAGCGTTGCTGCTTTTGCAAATCTTCGGCACACCAAAAACCTAATTGGGCAACCCCAGGTTCTATAGGACTGATAATTTCTGAAAGATTATTAGTAGCACCTTCTGGCGCAGCCGCCATCGGGAATCTCCCGTTAGCAAATAAATCACGCGCCGAACGTAACCCCGTCCAGTCAGCCTTACCCCGTTGAATTGAAGTTCCTCCCAAACGCGAAGCAATCCAACCAACGTGGGAACCTGCCCACAGAGGAACGCCGCGATCATAGATAAAATGAGCATGAATCGGCATTTGTAGCACTGTGTTCTGCTTTCGTGCTACTTTCGGCACAATTTGCGAAAACAAGTAGCCCAAACAAAATGGATCTTCTGTTTTGGGATGGCGAAATGCCAACAAAAAGCGGATCTTACCCTCTTGAAACTGGCGATAAAGATCCACCAAAACCTCTACGTTATCTGCTTCAATTTGGGTAATAGCTGTTTGCCAATTGATCCAACTCGGTAGCAACAGATGAACACTTCTGAGAATTAATGGATTGAAAGCCGGGGGAATAAATTCTAGGGGTGCTTGTGCTGGGTAAATGACATCTGACATAGACAATTATAGACTTAAGTGATTTTTAAAGATTAGTAATTCTGGAAAAGGAAAATAACGATGCGACTGTCACAAATATTATTCGTTACACTCAGGGATGATCCTGCTGATGCTGAGATTCCCAGCCATAAATTATTACTCCGTGCAGGCTACATTCGTCGCATCGGTAGCGGCATTTATGCTTACCTGCCTTTGATGT
This sequence comes from Umezakia ovalisporum Ak1311, assembly GCF_029891685.1. NCBI lineage: Bacteria > Bacillati > Cyanobacteriota > Cyanophyceae > Nostocales > Nodulariaceae > Umezakia > Umezakia ovalisporum. The sequence continues at coordinate 154,994 of NZ_JANQDJ010000009.1, forward strand.
GGCGGGTACTACAAAAGGTTTCTCAAATTGTGCGGGAAGAAATGAACGCTACAGGCGCACAAGAATGTCTCCTACCCCAACTACAACCGGCTGAGTTGTGGAAGGAGTCGGGACGCTGGGATACCTACACCAAAGCCGAAGGAATTATGTTTTCCCTCATCGACCGTCGTCAACAACAATTAGGACTAGGGCCCACTCATGAGGAAGTAATCACGACTGTTGCCCGTGACATGATTCACTCCTATCGGCAACTACCGTTACATTTATATCAAATTCAAACCAAATTCCGCGACGAAATTCGCCCCCGTTTTGGCTTGATGCGCGGACGGGAATTTATTATGAAGGACGGCTACTCTTTCCATGCGGACGAAGTGAGCCTCAAAGAAACCTACCAAGATATGTATCAAGCCTACAGTAATATGTTACGCCGTTGTGGTTTAGCATTTCGGGCAGTGGAAGCCGATTCTGGGGCCATTGGCGGTTCTGGTTCCACGGAATTTATGGTGTTGGCAGAAGCCGGAGAAGATGAAGTCCTTTACACTGAAGATGGTAAATACGCCGCCAATGTAGAAAAAGCCGTTTCTTTACCTGCGGATGCCGAAATTTCACCGTTTACAACCTATGAAAAACGAGAAACACCAGGAACAGAAACCATAGAAAAAGTTTGTGATTTTCTCAGGTGTTCTCCTACCCAATTAGTCAAAAACGTCCTTTACCAAACAGTTTACGATAATGGCATGACTGTATTAGTGGTGGTGAGTATTCGTGGTGACCAAGAAGTTAATGAAGTTAAGCTGCAAAATGAATTGACAAAACTAGCTACCAATTACGGTGCTAAAACTATTATTTCTCTGACCGTATCCGATGTCGAAACCCAAGGAAAATGGGCAAGTAAATCTTTACCTTTAGGTTATATTGCGCCTGATCTTGCAGATGATTATATTACTGCTAATAAACAGTTCCATTCCCAGTTTGTGCGGTTAGTTGATAAAACAGCCATTGATTTAAAAAACTTTGTTACAGGCGCTAATGAAACCGGCCATCACGTAGTTGGCGCGAATTGGGGAGAGCAATTTAAATTTCCACAACTAATAGTAGATATACGCAAAGCAAAACCAGGCGATCGCCCTCTCCATGACCCTCAACAAATTCTCCAAACAGCCAGAGGAATTGAAGTAGGGCATATTTTCCAATTGGGCACAAAATATTCCCAAGTAATGACAGCAACCTATACAAACGAACAAGGTGAAGAACATCCCCTGTTTATGGGTTGCTATGGGGTGGGTGTATCTCGGTTGGCACAATCAGCTGTAGAGCAATCTTATGATCAAGACGGCATTATTTGGCCAGTAGCCATCACACCTTATCATGCCATCATCACAATTCCCAACATCAAAGATGCTCAACAAGTGGAAATTGCCCAGAAACTTTACACTGAACTGAACAAAGCAGGTGTAGAAACATTACTGGATGACCGAGATGAACGGGCAGGAGTAAAATTTAAAGATGCCGATTTAATTGGTATACCTTACAGAATAGTGACAGGTCGCGCTATTACAAATGGCAAAGTAGAAGTAGTAAAACGCTCAACCCGTGAAACTCAAGAAATAGCCATTGAGGAATTAGTAAATACACTCCAAGAGTGGATTAAATCAGCGACAGAAGGATAAAATACTTTTCTTGTCCGGCAGGCATCTAGCCTGCCAAATTAGCCATAAACCTATCATACTTGTTAAAAATAAACTCTAAATGACTTCTGAAGGTAAATTCATAAAGCATAGATGGTCTTAAATGTCTTCTGATAGACCTTGTTAGTATCGGTATTTCCAGAAAGGATTATATTTACATTAAGGTTCAGGTGACGGAGGATAACTCTCAACCTAAAATAAAGATGAAATAAACTTACTATGGATGCAGAATGACAAATTGCTGAAATAGCCTAACTAAAAGGATTGCTCATGGCAAATTCCTAATTCTATTGAAATCGGCAAAATATCAACTCAGCATCATTTTCATAAATAAAGGCATCTTGAGATTTTAAGAAACCCCCCATAGACTGATATCGTCTTTAATCGGGCTGCTTTTCTGAACCACACTATCTCAGTCCTCAGTCAAAAAGGTTTTAAATATGAACGACCAACAAGGCTCTCAGCGTATTTCTTCAGGTGTAATTGCAGCAGTTTCAGCAGCAGTTGTAGCAGTGGGTGGTGGTGTGGCTTGGCTTGCTTCCAATCAGTCTCCCACACCGACCACCCCATCTCAAACCATCACACAGCCCAATAATCAGCCATCAACTACCCAACCGGAGCAAGAGCAAACACCTAATGTTTATTGGCTCAAACCCAGAGGGGAAAGTGTCGATTTAGTTCCCCAGCCAATTCAAATAGCTGCTACTCAACCAGATCAAGTTTTAGAAAAAGCTTTCCAAGCTTTATTAGCCGGGCCAACAGAAGGTACGGACTCCACAACCATCCCCCAAGAAACCAAGCTACTGGGGGTGAAGACGGAAAATGATGAGGTTCGCGTTAACCTGTCCGGGGACTTTACCACGGGTGGCGGCACTACCTCAATGATCGCCCGTATTGGACAAGTTGTTTATACTGCGACAACAATCAATCCCAAAGCTAAAGTATACATTGATGTTGAGGGAGAACAGTTGGATGTTTTAGGTGGCGAGGGCGTGGAATTGCAACAGCCATTGACTCGTGAAAGCTTTGAGGAAAATTATCCACTTTAATTAACTTAAATTAACTTAATAGTTATCAGCTATCAGTTATCAGTCTAGCCACTGGTTACTCTTCACTGATAACTGACAACTGACTTAGCTTTTGCCATTGAGCACCCCACAGTTGCGAGCTTGTTTTTCTCACCGTGAGGCCAGGCGTTGACCTCCGGCGGGGGGTAGTTTATCGCACACCCGATTACACAACTCAAAAATCATTTGATCTTCTACCCGGTAGTAAGCGCAAGTCCCTTCACTGCGGCGGACAAGGATTCCCGCTTGCGACATTGCCTACAGGTGTTTGTAAACATTTGCTGGGGAAGTTTGTGTTGCCTCTACCAATTCTTGCACCGATTTTTCTTCTCTACGAGACCCTGCGCGAACATCCAGTAGCAAGTGTAGCAACCATAGGCGCATCGGCTCACCGAAAAGAGCGGAAGTATTTAGCTACTTGATGCACCACCACCGACGGTATAGGCAACGCCTGTTTCATCAGGATTTTCCCGCCAGGAGGGAGAATTTTACCAATGACTCGTTTTGATATATGGATGATTGCCTAATCAGGGTTAATTCGCATCAAAGCCTGGCCATATTCCACTGGTTCACCATTTTGCAACAGAATTTCCATGACTTGTCCAGATACCTCAGCCTCAATTTCATTCATCAGCTTCATCGCTTCAATGATACAAACTGTTTGACCAACACGCACGCGATCGCCCACTTTGACAAAAGGCGCTTCACCAGGTGCAGGAGCACTATAAAATGTTCCTACCATCGGGGAAAGTACTTCCACTAATCTCTTATCAATGGTTGATGGGGGATTTGCCGACAACTGCATGCTAGGGGCAGTCACAACACTTTCCAAGACACGACCTGTTCCCACCTCCATAATCTGAGTTGGTGCTGGTTGGGCGTCTCGTGAACCCGATTTACGTACCGTTAGTTCAAAGTCATCGCTTTTAAGGGTTACTTCTGTAATATCTGTTTGGGCGATAGTTGCCAGCAGTTGGCGGATTTCATTAAATTCCAATGGCACTGTTTTTATTACCTCGACCTAACCGTAAATCAAAATTTGCAGTGTGGCAGGGATTTAATCCCTAAATGTATAGGGACTGAAATCGGAATGGCTCCAGGAAAAAGAGCCTGGTTATTCCCTGCCTAGATATTTATCCTCACGAGTATCAATTTTGATACGTTCACCTTGAGCAACAAACAATGGAACCATCACAATTGCTCCTGTTTCCACAACAGCTGGTTTAGTTCCACCTGTAGCTGTATCACCTTTTACTCCTGGATCTGTTTGGATAATTTCCAAAACCACAGAGTTGGGTAGTTCCACTTCTAGCACTTGCTCACCCCAACGAATGACGTTAACTTCCATACCTTCTTTTAAGTATTTGACGCGATCGCCAATTTGCGCCGGGCTTAATCTGCTTTCTTCGTAGGTTTCCATATCCATAAAGATGAACTCATCGCCCTCTTTATAGGTATGCTGCATCGTGCTTTTTTCCAGATTCGCTTGAGGTACAGTTTCCCCAGCTCGGAATGTTTTTTCCACAACGTTTCCGCCTTGGACGTTTTTGAGTTTTGTACGCACAAAGGCAGAGCCTTTACCTGGCTTAACGTGGAGGAATTCTACCACTCGCCACACAGACCCATCTAATACAATTGATACACCGGGTCGAAAGTCGTTACTAGAGATCATGAAGCTTTCAAGTTTGGGAAGACAATCGGCATTTATTGTACCCTTCAAGGGTCGTAATTAGTCATCAATCATCAAGTAATTAATAAAGTGATGGGGAACTAAGGACTAGGAAATGAAGATTAGAAAAGAAATTGAGCTAATTTTCTTATCCCTGATCCTTAACTCTCCCATTACTCAGCACTCGTACTGTGGGAAGATGATTGATGGGTTACGCCTAGTCAACAATCTGATGTTGCATTTGAGTTATTCCACCATGTTTAACATATTTAAATCCTGGCTGAAGAACAGCCTAATGACAATATTGTTATTAACAATATTTTTAGGCATAAATACAGCTACTTGGACTGATCCTAGTCAGGCTGCCCTGCCATCTGGAAATGCAATTACAGAGGGTAAGGCTTTATTAAGGTATGCACTCCCCATAGAAAATAAACCAGTACGGCAACTGCAAGCCAGCTTAGAAGATATTTCTACCCAACTGCGGGCAAATCGGCGCTGGGGTGCTATCTCTGGCGATCTGAAACAAGCGTCCCGCATTCTCAGTCAACCTAGCAAAATCCTAGCAAGCGTTCCCAAAGAACGCCAACCTCAAGCCGAGGTCTGGATTGCTGAGTTAAAATCTGGTGTGGATTCACTGCGAGAATTAGTAAACCTTAAAGACAAAGGAAAAATTCTCGTAGGTAGAAACAAACTGCTGGACATAGTCACCGAGTTGGAAGAGTCAATGGTGACAGAATTCCCCTTTGAAGTGCCTGCTAAGTACAGTAACCTACCTACACTCAAAGGTCGGGCTACTGTCGCTTTTAAAACTAACAAAGGCGACCTGACTGCGGTGGTGGATGGTTATAGCGCCCCCATCACAGCTGGTAACTTTGTGGATTTGGTGCAACGAGGTTTTTATAACGGCTTAGAATTTACCCGTTCAGAAGAATCTTACGTGCTCCAAACCGGAAACCCACGAGGAAAAGAGGAAGGTTTCATTGACCCACAAACCCACGAATACCGCGCCATTCCCCTAGAAATCTTGGTTGAAGGCGACAAAGAACCCACTTATGGCATCACTCTCGAACAAGCCGGGCGTTATCTTGATATGCCAGTTCTGCCTTTTTCTTCCTTTGGTGCATTGGCAATGGCCCGCCCGGAAACAGAAGTAAATGGAGGTTCCTCTCAATTTTTCTTCTTCCTGTTTGAGCCAGAACTCACTCCAGCCGGACGAAACTTGTTAGACGGTCGCTATGCTATTTTTGGTTATCTCATTGATGGCAAAGAAGTTTTAGATAAGCTCAAGCAGGGTGACACAATTGAATCAGCAACTGTGGTTGAAGGAATAGAAAACTTAGTTCAGCCCCAAGCAGCGTAGAAAACTGCTGACTCTCAATATAAGAGTTTGAGGAGTTGTTTATACTCCTCTTTTCTTTAGATAACCATTGACCAATGACTAAAGTTAAAGATATTGGCGAACAAGGTATTTTAGAAAAATTACAACGTTTCTGTCCTCTGGAAATGATTGGCGATGATGCAGCAATACTGGCAATTGCACCTGAGCAATCTTTGGTAGTGACAACAGATGTACTCGTTGATGGCGTGCATTTTAGTAATGTCACCACATCTCCAGAAGATGCTGGTTGGCGGGCTGCATCTGCTAATTTATCGGATTTGGCAGCAATGGGTGCTTCTCCTCTGGGAATCACCATAGGTTTGGGACTACCTGGCGAACTAATGGTGAGTTGGGTTGAGCGTTTATATCAGGGAATGACAGAATGCCTCCAGAAATACAATACCCCCATTGTTGGCGGTGACATCGTGCGATCGCCTGTGACGACTGTGGCCATTACCGCCTTTGGTCAAGTCCATCCCCAAAGGACTATCCGTCGCTCTACCGCTCAAGTGGGTGATGCGATCATCGTCACAGGTGTTCATGGAGCATCCCACGCTGGCTTACAATTGCTCTTGCATCCTCAATTAAGGCAAAACCTCACCGATGCAGAGCAAAACACCCTCATCAAAGCACACCAGCGTCCGCAACCCAGATTAGATGTTTTACCCTTACTCTGGCAAATTCTCGAATCCTACCCCCCATCTTCCCATTTCCCCATCGCCGGTATGGACAGCAGCGACGGCTTGGCAGACGCTATTTTGCAAATTTGCCGTTCCAGTGGTGTTGGCGCTGTTCTAGAAAGTAAGCAAATTCCCTTACCAGCAACTTTTAACCACTGGCTGACACCAGAACAAGCTCTGGAATATACCCTTTACGGGGGTGAAGACTTTGAACTAGTGTTGTGCTTACCAGAAGTTCTTGCCAATACTTTGGTGTCAAAACTAGGTGATAGTTCCGCCATAGTCGGAACTATCACCACAGGTTCCCAAGTAATACTGTGTGATGAACATAAAAAATTCCCCGACCAAGTTTTAAGTCTCAGTCGAGGATTTCAACATTTTACTCAATAGCCCAGAGTCAGATATCACTTGAATTTCATTACTAATGACTCATGACTAATGAATTATGACTAATTACTAAACCCACTTTTGGGCTACTAGTTCTGCCAAATCCAGAACGCGTTGGCTATAACCCCACTCATTGTCATACCACGCCATAACCTTCACCAAGTCATTACCCATGACTAGAGTCAAGCTGGAATCAACAATGGAAGAAGCATCAGTACCTTGATAGTCGGAAGAAACCAATTGTAATTCGCTGTAGTCCAAAATGCCCTTTAATGACCCTTGAGATGCATCCTTGAGAGCTTGATTCACTTCTTCTGTAATGGTAGGCTTCTCAACTTGAACTACGAAATCTACCATTGACACATTCGGCGTAGGTACGCGCAAAGCCACACCATTCAACTTACCTTTCAATTCTGGGATGACCAAAGCTACCGCTTTTGCTGCACCGGTGGAGGTGGGAACAATGTTAATAGCTGCTGCCCTTGCCCGTCGCAAATCACGGTGAGAAGCATCTAGCAAGCGCTGGTCACCAGTGTAGCTGTGGGTGGTGGTCATCGTGCCTTTAATAATGCCGAATTTGTCATTCAACACTTTGGCTATGGGAGCCAAGCAGTTAGTAGTACAGCTGGCGTTACTGATGATGTTGTGCTGGTTGTGGTCATAGTCGTGATGATTCACACCCATCACAAAGGTACCATCTTCGTTTTTACCAGGAGCTGTGATCAGAACTTTTTTGGCTCCGGCATTCAAATGCTTCTGAGACCCTTCTCGACTAGTAAATACACCTGTTGCTTCAATAATCAGGTCAATTTCCCACGCCTTCCACGGTAAGTTTTCTGGATTGCGATCCGATACACATTTAATGGTCTTACCGTTAACGATGATAGAGTTATCATCGGCTGTAATGTCAACATCCTTTAACTTCCCAAGCATTGAGTCATACTTCAGGAGGTGAGCATTGGTTCGAGGGTCTGAGGTGTCGTTAATAGCTATCAGGTCAATGTTGCTATTTTCTCTGCCTACCCAGCAGCGTGCAAAGTTACGTCCAATACGACCAAAACCGTTTATTGCGACTCTAATCACAGTTTCCTACCCTCTGTATTTATGCCTATAAATTGATATCTTTGAACCCAATCATATCGCAAAGGGGGGGGTGTCAATAACCATAAATTCTTAGATCGACAAAAAAAACACATATTTTATTCAGCTTTACCTGAGTAAAGTTTGTGAGTATTGATGTAACAACTCACCGAATTTGGCACTAGATAACGAATTGACTGCCCTTGGCGGCAAAGTTTACGAATTAGACTTGACGAAATTCCTACTAAAGGTGTGTTCAATAATTGCCAGTCAATAGTGAGCGATTCCTCTGTTAGTTGTTGCTCCACCTGCTTGCAGATCAACTCGCTTTGGATTATCGTCTCAGCACCCACTATTCGGGGTGCAATTAACCAGTTACACATTTGTGCCAATTGGTGTCCGCAGTACCAACGCGGTAAGGTTTTAAATGTATCCAAACCCAAAATCCAGTACCAGCGAGTATTTAAATAACAATTAGATAAGTCCATCAAAGTATTGATGGCATAAGAAATCCCAGAGCGTTTTGCCTCTACTGGGGAGACGATAAATGCTGGGTTTTCTCTTGTAGCTAGTTGCAGCATTTGCCAGCGATGGTGAAACAAAGATGCTTTTTTATGGGGAGGGTTCACTGACGGGACCAAAATTATCTTTTCCAAAGGTACTTGAGACAAAGCTGTTTGGGCTACAAGTAAGTGTCCCCAATGAATCGGATCAAATGTACCGCCAAAGATTCCTACCTGTTCCATTCAGTCACACCTAAACTTTATTGAATTTCTTGACGCTTTAATACAAACGTACCAATATGACACTTTGTGCCTAAACTTGATGCAATTTCAAAGTAATTTCACTACCAACAATATATGACTGTAGCCAACAGCAGTAAAGAATTTAGAAAGATGTATTTGAAACTACAATATTTTCTGTCCCGATGCAGCACAAACTTCAAGAATAATCTTCATAACAGTTCAGAAATAGTAAAAACCTCCAACAAAGGTAAAATCATTCTCAATCCGCAAAACAACAGAGGAAAATAATCCTGCCATCAGGTATAAACAAGATGCAAGCGCAGTTACGGTAAAAATCAAATTCCTGTTATGATACGCGTGTCATTCGTGATTATGGTGTGGTGTAAGAGGGCTAATCAATGAGTAACTATGTAGATTTTAGTGGCAGACCATTTCATTTTATTGGAATTGGCGGCATAGGTATGTCTGCTTTAGCATACGTCCTGGCAAAGCGCCAAATGCCAGTATCAGGTTCTGATCTCCGTCCTAGTCATATTACGCGGAAATTGGAATCTATCGGAACACACATTTTTGGCAAACAAGAGGCCAGTAATCTGGAATTCTTTCGCTCTCATGAATCAGCTAATAGAGCATTATTAACATCACCACAAACATCACCCACTCCCAACAACTCAACACTGCCCCAAGTTGTTTGTTCAACAGCAATTAATGCTAATAATTTGGAATACAAAGCAGCAATGGAATTAGGATGTCCAATTCTTCATCGTTCAGATGTACTAGCTGCCTTGATTTCAGATTACCATAGCATCGCAGTTGCCGGAACCCACGGCAAAACCACAACCAGTAGTATCATTGGTTATATGCTCTTAGAAGCTGGTTTGGACCCCACAATTATTGTAGGTGGTGAGGTAGATGCTTGGCAAGGAAATGCTCGATTAGGGCAAAGTAAATATTTAGTGGCTGAGGCAGATGAATCGGATGGTTCTCTGGTGAAACATACTCCCGATATTGGCATTATTACTAATATTGAACTTGATCATCCCGACCACTACGAGACATTAGAAGAAGTAGTCAACATCTTCCAAAAATTTGCAGCCGGTTGTAAAACTCTGATAGGTTGTGTTGATTGTGACACAGTACGTCATCGCTTCAAACCAACAATTACTTACAGTCTCAACCCAGAGACAGGTGCTGATTATACAGTTACTAATATTGACTATCGGGCTGATGGTACCACAGCCTTAGTGTGGGAGAAAGGTAAAGCCTTGGGAGTATTGAAATTGCGGTTACTCAGTCGGCATAATTTGAGCAATGCTGTATCGGCGGTAGCTGTGGGTCGAATCCTGGGTTTAGAATTTGGCACAATCGCCAAGGCCATTGCCACCTTTGAAGGGGCCAGAAGGCGCTTTGAATTTCGGGGAGAAGTTGGTGGTATCACCTTCATCGATGACTATGCCCACCACCCCAGTGAAATTCGCGCTACTCTTGCTGCTGCAAGGCTCCAAGCTAGACCAGGCCAAAGAGTGGTGGCAATTTTCCAACCCCATCGCTATAGTCGCACATTTACCTTTTTAGCAGAATTTGCCCAGTCATTTACTCATGCTGATTTAGTTGTCGTGACGGATATTTACAGTGCTGGTGAGCCTAATTTAGGTCAAGTTAGCGGTGAACAACTAGCAACAGAAATAGCCAAACTGCAACCACAAGTGCTATATCAACCAAATCTGCTCTTAATGACTGATTTATTGCGCCAAACCCTCCGTCCAGGAGATTTAGCACTATTTCTAGGTGCTGGGAATTTAAATCAGGTAATTCCTGAACTAATTGCTACACTTTGCGAACCTGCCATAGCCACATCTTAGATGAGGAAAAAATTACAGTTTCCTTCTAGCAACCATTCTATCGATTGATATGATTGCTGTATTTTTACAGCAGTTAAAAGTAAAAATTTCACAAATTTACATCAAGATGAAAATATCCCAGGCAGTTGGAAATGTCTGCACAATTTTTACTTCACATACACAGCAGCAAAAAACAGAAGATTCAAGTGACGGTAAAATAATTTATTTAAAGGACATTGCTTGTGCTATTAAGTCACAAGTTGCCCTATCTGCATTTACTTCTTATAAAGTTGGGGGGGCTGCGGAATGGTACGTTGCTCCGGATAATTTAGAAGCATTGCAAGGAAGTCTTGAGTATGCAAAAGAACAAAAATTACCGATAACAATACTAGGTGCAGGTTCTAACCTGTTAGTAAGCGATCACGGTTTACCGGGCTTAGTAATTTCTACACGTCACTTGCGCCATAGCCACTTCGATCCCCAAACAGGTCAATTAACTGTGGGGGCAGGAGAATCAATCCCCAGCTTGGCATGGGAAGCAGCAAAATTAGGCTGGCAAGGATTAGAGTGGGCGGTGGGTATCCCTGGAACTGTTGGGGGTGCTGTAGTCATGAATGCCGGAGCCCATAACAGCTGTATTGCAGACATGTTAGTTAGCGCCCGTGTACTTTCCCCTGATGGTACATTAGAAACCCTGACCCACCCTCAGATCGGTTATGGCTATCGGACTTCATCACTCCAAACCAGCGAATCTCCCACAGACAAGGGTTACCAACGTATTGTTACTCAGGCCACCTTCCAACTCCAACCAGGTACAGATCCAGCACAAGTTTTGGCAGCTACCAAGCAACATAAAAAACATCGATTAACTACACAGCCCTATAATTTCCCTAGTTGTGGCAGTGTGTTTCGGAATCCTACTCCTTATGCTGCTGGGTGGTTAATTGAACAAACAGGTTTAAAGGGCTACCAAATTGGCAAAGCTCAAGTAGCACTATTACACGCTAATTTTATCGTCAATCGCGGCGGAGCAAAGGCCAGCGATATCTTCTCTCTGATCCGTTACATCCAGCAGCAAGTCAAAGAACGCTGGTCAATTTGCTTACAACCAGAAGTAAAAATGATCGGTGAGTTTCAGACCGCTGGTTAAAGGAGAAAACCAGGAACCGGGGACTGGGAAATAAGGAACGATGTTCTGAATACCCAATCCCCACCATTAATTATTGGTAATCAAAGAAGCAAATTACCCACCGCATCTATAATTGAATTTGATTTGTTATTCAATGCACACGCGGACAACCAGTTATGACAGGAAAAGGACAAGGATTCGGTTTCGGTTTGGGAAAAATGAAAGAACTGGCGGATGCCTTCAAAAAAGCCCAGCAAGTTCAAGAAGGCGCTAAACAGCTTCAAGAAGAATTGGAGCAAATGGAGATTAAGGGCGAGTCCGGTGGTGGACTGGTTAAGGTAATTGTCAGTGGCAACCAAGAACCCAGACGGGTGGAAATTGCCCCAGATGCCTTAGAACAAGGTGCAGAATTACTTTCTGACCTCGTGACAGTGGCCATGAAGGATGCCTACAACAAGTCCACTGCAACAATGCGGGAACGGATGGAAGACTTAACCAGTGGTCTAGAACTACCTGGATTTTAGTCATTAGTCATTAGTCATTAGTCATAAACCATTAGACTGATGACTGTAGACCTTTGAGCTTTAATGGATATTCACTAAAATCTTTATGCCTTACAAGCTGCTATTTGTCTGTTTGGGCAACATCTGCCGTTCTCCATCGGCAGAAAACATTATGAATCATCTCATTGACCAGGCTGGTTTAAGCGATCGCATTATCTGTGAATCTGCCGGTACATCTAGTTATCACATTGGTAGCCCACCCGACTCACGCATGAGTAATGCTGCTATTGCAAAGTTGGGAATTAAACTACGTGGTCAGGCTCGCCAGTTGCAAAAATTAGACTTTCAAAACTTTGATATGATTTTGGCAATGGATCAGAAAAATTATGATGATATACTTTCGTGCGATTCGTTCTCTTGAAATGAGTAGAAATTCTCAGGGATAAGAGACAAGACTGGTTTAAAAACCAGATTCTTGATAACTGTGTGTCCATGTAGGTGAAAATCCTACCCCCTAGGTGCAAGGGTGAAAGCATCTTCCCT